>JBDKHH010000205.1:0-23012 GCA_039797785.1 Bacteroidota bacterium
ATGAAGTTGTTGCTCAATTAATATTCAATCATTAATACAGTTTAATTATGAAAACATTTAAAACAATACTAGTTGAAGATGAGCGTCTTGCGCGTGAAGAATTAAAGTCTTTATTGAAAGAATATTTAGAAGTTGATATTATTGGTGAAGCAAAAAATGGTGAGGAAGGAATTGCCTTAATTAAAGAGCAAAAACCAGATTTAGTATTCTTGGATATCAATATGCCAGGCATGAATGGCTTTGAAATGTTGAAACATTTGGAGGAAATTCCAAGAGTAATTTTTGTTACAGCCTACGATGAATACGCTTTGAAGGCATTTGAAGTAAATGCTTTAGATTATATCTTAAAACCTGTTGATCCAGAACGTTTGCGTGAAGCAATTCAAAAATTGTCCTCGGAAGATGATTTCGTTTCTGCACAATCAGCTGGAATTGCACGAAAAGATCGTTTTTTAACGGTAAATGACCGCGTTTTTATCAAAGATGGTGAGAAATGTTGGTTTGTTGAACTGAGTAAAGTACGCATGTTGGAATCAGATGGAAACTATGTGAAAGTCTACTTCGATAACTTCCGACCGTTGATTTTACGTTCCTTAAACAGTTTCGAAGAGCGTTTGGATCCTGAACATTTTTTTCGAGCAAACAGAAAATTCATTATCAATTTACAATGGGTTTCATCGATTGAAAACTGGTTCAATGGTGGATTACAAGTAGAATTGCGTGAAGGTGAGAAGGTTGAGATTTCACGTCGTCAAGCAATTCGTTTCAAGGAATTGATGAGTTTGTAATTACTCTTTGATAAACTTTAACGTTTCAGAAGATTCATCAGAATTTAGTTGGATGAAATACGTACCAGGTGACAAGGCTGAAAGATTGATTTCATCCTGAATTTCATTGGTATCAAGCACTAAAGTACACTTTCCATCAAGCGTTGAAATGACAACTTTTTGAATAGTTGTGTTGTTTTTAGAAGCTATCGTTAATGTTTCTTGAACTGGATTTGGATAAATCGAGAATTCGTTTTGCTCTAATTCAGTTGTATTCAAAATAAAATTTTCGCGATCAGCCAAAGGAACAAATGGTGTATCTGAAAGGAGGTTTAGATACAATCCGACACAAACCGAATGCGTAGAGTAGGTGTTGAAATATCCAGAATTCCATAAAGCCCAAGCTGCATTTTCCCAATTAGTATGAGATTCTGATTCATAGCGAGCAATTTTCCAAATTCCAATTAAAATTCCATACGTCAAATCGCGAACGCCTAACTGATCTGGAATAAGTCCTTTTGTCAAAATTTCATTGGACAAATTATCCAACATAGTAACAACATACGGCTTCAACTCAGCAGCTCGTACTAAATCTCCCTGGTCACGAAAAGCGACATACGCTTCCGTCATTGCCCAAGCATTCATTGCATTGTACCATGGAAGTGAATTGTGTGCATCCCACATTCTGCCTGGCGTTTGTGCCGTTTCTGTTAAACTCGTAAAAGCTATTTGTGGACTCGTTCCATCAACAAAACCATCGTTGTTCGTATCCATTAAAATCCCAGGAAGTAGGTTTTTGTCAAGTTTGTAATTCAGTTCATTTTTGTAGGAAACATCACCTGTCCAAGCGTACATTTGAGCAAGTAACCAAATTAACTTAGATGTATAATTGTGATTTTTAACCGCGTATTCATTGATTGCAAACTGCGTCGCTTTTTCCAACGAATTGCGGTATTTCTGTTTCAATAAAGGATCTGTTTGTTGAATTGCTGCTTCAATAAATTGTGCTCCAACCCAGCCATGATCATAGGCTAATCCACCATCGAACCAATTGTTTGCATCGTCTTGACCACTAATTGCAAAGGTTGAACCTGTGAATTGACCATTGGAATACGTTTGACAATAAACAGGAAGTGTTGAACACAATGTAGTTACAGAACTTCCAACGATTCCGCCGAGATAACAAGAATTGCCCGAGTTTGTACTTAAATAACCATAAACTCCTTCATTGCGAAGGTCTGGAGAAGCGATATTCCATGTTGCGTATTGTTGATCGTACATCATGTCGCCAATTTCGATCAGTTCATTTAAATTGTTGTAATATCCGGCTGTTGAAGCGTAATAAGCGCCAAGTGCATCGTTGTTTTCATAGCGACCAATTCGTGGACACGTAACAGAAAAGGCATTGATTACAGGAACATGATTGGTATTCCAAATAGTTACAACACTTGAAAGACTTGGTTGAGTGATGTTTGGAGTAGAATAGGTGAGTGCTGTTTGTGAACATCCCAAGCTTGTGCCGCGTGTGTTTTTAGCTGTATTGATTGCATTTATTGCGTCAGAAATGGTTCCATAACGCATTTGAAAACTAATAGCGGATTCATCCGAAGTGGAACCATAATCATTGCCACAAGGAGCATTGGGCTGGGAAAAACCGAGGAAATAAATTATGCAGAAGAAAAATACGAGAAGTGATTTCATACTGAAAAGATATAAATTCTATTTCAGGTTACAAAGAGTTTCCAAGGTCGAATCAATTACTTTGGCCATTCTTCCTAAATCTAGCGTTTCCATCGTGTCTGTATCCTGATGGTAATTTTTATTTCGGTAAAAAGCTGTATCCGTCAACATTAATGCGCTGAAATTGAAACGCCAATAGTTCAAATGATCAGAAAAATCAACACCTGGTAACACTTTAGGACCATTGAACTTCTTAGAACGAATGTGTTTAGTATGCTTAAAAATCGTTGTGAATTTGCGTGAAAATTTCCCTTTCCCGAATTTATTGACCAACGTTATGTAGTTTCCTTTACTACCATAAAACAGACGCATTAATCCAATTGGATAATCTTGACTTTTCTTTTCGTCTTTGAAATAACCAATCATTTCGAGTGAAACCATTCCGTAAACAGTCTTTTTAGAATCTGCTAAGGATTTAGCATGAACATAACTACCCATGTTTTCTGTTCTGAAATACGGAGGTTCTTCTAAGGTATAAGCAACTAATTCAATTGGGTGCGAAAATTGTTTTTCGTTCAATTGGCGTGCAATTTCCAATAAACCTACAACACCGCTAGCGTTGTCATCAGCGCCTTCCTGCATACCACAAGCATCGTAATGCGCTCCAATGACAACTAATTCAGAATTGGAAGGTCCAAACGAATTAATCAGCGTTGGTTTGAAAAGACAAACGACATTTTTGTAGGTGATTCCATTGACTTGATATTCCTGAAAATAAGTGGTGTCAGCGTGTTTTTTGAATTCCGAAGCAATAAAATCAGCTGTTTTGTTGAGCAATTCCACATTCATGAAATGGCGATAACCTTTCGTTTTGGTTAATTGCTCTAAATGTGATTTGATCAGTGTTGTATCTGATTGTGCTGTTGCATTTTGAACAACAATCAATACTGAAATCAATAAGAATTTATTCAGAAACTTGACTTTCATTGCTCAATTCGATTGAGTTTGGATGAATGACAATTCGTCGTGCTTTGTACAATTTTCCAATCGCCTGTTTGAATGTTTTCTTACTCATTCCTGCGATTTCACGAATTTCGTCTGGATCACTTTTGTCAGAAAGATGAATAATTTTTTTATCAATCAACATGTTTAAAATGCGTTCTGCAGCTTCATCAAATTTCTCGAAACCAGCTTTTTCTAAACGAACATCCAAACGACCATCTTCGCGAATATTGTAAACAAAACCTACGTCGCGAAAACCACGGTTAATCTGACGACTAATATCGTTGCGATAAATAATTCCGTGATAACGATTGTTAACGATGACTTTGATTCCTAATTCTGTTGTATCGCACACTAAAATGTCAGATTCAACATTGATAATGCTTTCGTCTGTGCATTCCTCCAAGTAACGATTGATTTTCATCGACGCAAACAAACGATCAGTTGCGAAATCGTATTGTAAAGTAACAAGGTAATATTTACCTTCTTCCATTAATTGATTTTGTTCCTTGAATGGAACCATCAAGTCTTTTTCAAGTCCCCAATTCAAAAATGCTCCAAAAGCATTCACTTCGATTACTTTCAAATAGGCAAACTCACCCAATTGAATCAAAGGAACTTCTGTTGTTGCAACAATTCTGTCTTCAGAATCTTTGTATAGAAAAACGGAAATAACATCGCCAACTTCCATTTCGTCGGTTGTGTATTTTCCTGGTAAAAGTACGTCATTGTCCTCATCGTCACCTAAATAGGCGCCGGGAGCTGTGAATCGTAAAATCGTTAAATCGTTGTATTGTCCAATATTCATCTGCTAGAAATAGAGTGCAGATGCTAGTTTTGAATTGAGCACCATGCACGGTAACTTTTTGTCATTTGTAATCAATGACTGTGCAAAGGTATCAAATTGTGGCAATAAACTCTCAGAATGATATGCAATGGCAATCATATCAATCGATTTTTCTGCACAATAAGTCAAAACTTTCTTTTGATATGAACCGCTTCCTTTCATAAATTCAACAGAACATGGAACTTTACGCTCGTCGTATTGATTCTTGATAATCAAAATACGGTTCTTCATTTGTTGGCTAAGTAATTCATCGTTTTGTTTTTCTCCTACAACGTGTATTGTGGCACCAAACATATTCGCTAAATCACCTGCGTTATTAACGATTTGAAGACTTTCTTTCGTTAAATCAATTGGAACGATGATATTGTTTATTTCTGTTGGAACAGTGTCTTTTTGAACAATTAAAAATGGAACTTCAGAGCTTGTGATAACCTTCATTGCATTACTGCCAAATAACTTTTGGAATCCTGATGCGCCATGGGTACCCATGATAATTAATTGTGCACCTTGCTTATGAGCAATTTTGCCAATGTCTTCAAAAATCGAACCTTCACGAACCAATTTTGATATGGTAATTCCTTCAGGAGCATTGAAACGAGCAATCACTTCATCCAATTTTTGATTTGCTTTGATCGCTTCAGCTTTTGAATTCGCTAAATGCAATAATTGGATTTCAGTGTGTACATATTTACCTAAATGCAAGGCATACTTTAATGCTGAGTCACCAACTACGGTGAAATCATGCGGTACGATATATAAATTCTTGCTCATAATAATCTCATTTAAATCAAAAGTAGCGAAAAAAATAGTTGAATCAACTCAATTTAGGTCTCAATGAATAAAGAACGTATTCCATTGAAAATTAGTTTGTAAATGAATTAAGATTTACGTCTTTTTTTCTTTTTCATACCACCTGTAACAGAACTCATATTACTGGGGTCACGTTTATCTTTTTTCTTCGCTTTTGTATCTAACTTTTCTTTCTGAGCCTCAGGATTCTGTAAATCATCTTCAGGAGTTACGGCAACGTGCGGAATTCCACCAGCAGGACCATTGTCTTCAGGGTTTTCCCATTTGTTTTTAACGCCCTTTTTTTCAACAGTATTCGTTTTGCTGTTTAAAACATAAACATCTGTTTCTTCTTTATTTTCTTTATTTATTCCGATAACATCCTCTTTAAAAATCCATTTGTTACCAGACAATACAAAAGCATCAAGTGATAAATCTGGAACATAGAAAGAGTAGAAGCCTTTTAAATTTGGACTTTCAGGCATTAAATGATCGAAAATAATTCGCTTGTATTGTTCTTCGTATTTCAATGACATTGTTGCCTTTTCAGAATGCTCATAAAACATGCGTTTGAACGTTCCTTCTGAATTTTTGAAAATTGGACTTCCTAATTTTGGTGTATTTCCAGTGAAATAAAGCACATCAATAAGTTTGATGTTACTGCTCCCTGTATTTCCATCCCAACCCAAAACTGTGTATACTGTTTTTGAACCTTTGTCTACAGGAATAATTTTATAGTAAAGTGCTCCATACCATTGGTTTGCTTCTAATATTTCGGTTGGACGCGGATTAAACGGATCCGAGTTGTCAATTAATTCAGACAATTCTACATTCTTCTTTTTTTCATCCAAATGCATCAAGAAACAATAGTATTTCTGCGTTTGATCATCCAATTCAATGTTCCAATTGATAATACGCAATTGTCCGTCAGGACTATCAATAAATCCAACCGTTTTAAGTTTTGAAAAAGGGTAGGAGAATGCTCCCTCAAGTTGAAGCGTTTCGTTTAAATACGTTTTGAATTCAGCGTTCTTTTCTTCTTTTTGAAGATCATCGTTTGCAGAACGTAAACTATCCAAAAGAACACTTAATTTTTTCTCTCGATTTACGAATGTTGAATCCTCAACCGCAGATGCAGAAAAGGAAATCAGAATGATCAGAAGAGGAATTACATTTTTCATACTCAACATAACGTGTTTTACATGCGAATGTTACTTTGGTTCAAAGACTGCGCCAAATTTAGCGGTAAGTTATGAAATTAAACGAAGGTGCATTCAAGTTATTTTGTTTTAAATCCATAACAATCTGTGCACGATGATAATTCGAATGGTTTAAGATGTGGTACAAAATATCAATGATGGGTTTTGTGTATTCTACTCCTTCTGAAGAATGGTAATGAATTTTATTGTCTAATTCATATTTCTCAATGAAATCAATTGTTTCAGAAAAGTTTTGCTCGTGTAATTTTAAAAGATAACTCACTGGAAGTTTATCCCAAGTTTCAGATTCAGGTAGAATTCCTTTTAAACGACAATTCCAAATGTGATGAACATTGATGATGTGTGAAATCGACGTTTCCACAAAAGAGGAAATTAATTCTTCTTGATCTTCAATGGACTTGATCCAACTTTTTGTAGCAAAAAAATCGTACTCAAATTTATCAAGGAAAAAATCCTTCATTATTTTAAGCTTTTCAATGCTTCAATAGTTGCTGCTGGATCTTTTGAATTAAAAACAAAACTTCCTGCTACCAATACATCAGCACCAGCTTTAACTAATTCTAAACCAGTTTCCAAGTTTACACCACCATCAACTTCAACCAAGGCACGTGAACCACGACGATGAATTAAATTTTTAGCTTGTTCAACTTTTAAAACTGCATTATTGATGAATTTTTGTCCACCGAAACCTGGATTTACTGACATAATTAACACTAAATCCAAATCCTCAATTACATCTGATAACAAATCAACTGGCGTATGCGGATTCAATGCAACACCAGCTTTCATTCCCGCAGCTTTAATCGCTTGAATGGTACGATGCAAATGACGACAAGCTTCAAAATGAACTGTTAAAATATCAGCACCTGCATTTTTAAATTCCTCAATGTATTTATCCGCATCTTCAATCATTAAATGCACATCCAACGGCTTGGTTGCATGTTTTTTAATTGCAGCGATTACAGGAAAACCAAAAGAAATATTTGGAACAAAAACTCCATCCATTACATCAACGTGAAACCAGTCAGCAGTTGAGTTGTTAATCATTTCAACATCGCGCTGAATGTTAGCAAAATCGCACGAAAGGACAGAAGGGGAGATTAAAAGTTCCATGAAGTTTTTTTTTGCAAAATTAGTAAACAAAAACGGTTAATCTCTCATGATTTTCAAATATTCTTCGTCACGTTTGTAGATATCTAAATAGAAAATCAAGACTTCGCGATCAGCAAAAACAGTTTGATATTCCACAAAGATTGGAACAGGATCTTTTAACTTAATCGTATAATTTTTGGCTACAGTTAACAAACTATCTAACGAATCCGAAGTCAAATCATTTCGTTTTCTGCGGATTGAATCATAATCCAAAACTGTCTTGCCTAAATCGACAGGATCTTTACAACGCATGCAACCATGTGAATAGGAACGCACATCTGTTCCAAATAATGATTTCGAAGGCGTATCATGCACGTAAACACTATGTGAGTTATGGAACTCAAATTTGATAATTCCAAGGCTGTTTCTTGGTCCAGGTTGCTGAACAACTTTGTAAGGGAACGAGTTTTCTGGAATGCGTTTCCAATTCACTGAATATGGATCAACTTCCTTGTCTCCACGATAGATTTTGTAATTGTTTCTAGCGAAATAACCTGCGCCACCGCGTGCTGCAGGCAAAATCTCTTTGTTACAAATGGATTGAGGAACTGTCCAATATGGGTAAACAACTATCGCATGAACTTTTGAAGTTAACTCAGGCGTTTGATTTTCGGTTTTACCAACTACTACATTGTGTTCGCGTTTCAAACTATCATTCACAAAATAGCGCAACTTGTATTCAGGAATATTGATGCGAATATACTTCTCTGGGAATTTTTTGTGCGTTCGAATCTTTTCCAATGTCAAACCAGCACGAAGAACTTTGTCAACCGTGCTTTCGTTCAATGATATAGTTGTGTATTTACCAATTTTGCCATCTGGTTTTAAACCGTTTAATACCTGAAATGTTTTTAAACCTTCGACGATTGCTAAACTATCTTTTGTTTTATCATCAATAAATCCTTTTGACACCAATGCTTTGCGTGTTTTTTCAAATGCATGCAGTGAGTCTTTTTTAATCGGTTCTATATCAAAGTGACTCGTGTCCATTTTTGTTTTAGAACAATAATTATAAAGTTTTGTAGCTAAGAAGCGGTAGTTCGTATCAGCAGGACCGCGTTTCAAGAAGATTTGGTCGTAGGTTAAACTGTCTTTTTCAGCGAAACATGAATCTAAATATCCAGCTCGTACCATTTTCGTTGGCAATAATTTCTTTTTCTCTAAATCAATGAAACCATAATTTAAATCATGCATGATAGCACCTGATTGTGCGGTAAGTAGTACTTCTTCTTCAATCCACAATAAATTTTTCTTTTTTGATAATTGAAGTCTTTTATTAGGAATGCCAAACCAAATAGATTTGGCAAGTGTTTTCTTTAATTCAATACCAGAGTTATTTAACATTGAGTCGTTTACCCATTTTGCTTTAAAGTTATTGTTAGCATACACTTCTTGTAACCATTTGGTTTCTTCATCATTAAAACCTAAAGAAGCCAAATAATCATCTTCTAGTACTTTTTTCAGTTTTGTTTTTAATGGAATTGTGTCGTTTTCAAAAAAATCGATTGTTGGTAGTGGTTCTTTTGTGGAACAACTCGTTAGAAACGTTGCTGCCAAGAATATTAAAAGGATGTAGCGCATTTTTGTCAGATAAATAATTACTTTCGTGAAAGTGATTGGAAAGATAGAATTTATTTTTGAGAAATGGGCTTGAGTTTCGTAATTGGCATTATAATTATTACCGTTTTAGTTTCGTTAAATGCGTTCAATAACAGCAGTTTAATGGATAAAATGATGTATTCGGCCTATTTGAGTAAACATCAAAAAGAACATTATCGAATGCTAAGCCATTTGTTGGTACACTCAGATGCATCGCATTTGATGTTTAATATGATGTCTTTGTATTTTTTAGGTACTTTTTTAGAGGAGAGTTTGGTTTTATGGTATGGTATTGCAAAAGGTGAATTGTTTTTTGGTCTGATTTACATTTTGGGTGGAGTGTTTGCGACACTTTGGCCGTATTTGCGTAATCAAGACAATCCAAATTACAGATCATTAGGAGCTTCAGGCGCTGTTTCTGCAGTTATTTTTGCCGCAATTATGTGGCAACCAGACATGAAATTGTATTTATTTTTTATTCCAATTGGTATTCCTGCTTATATTTTTGGTCCAATTTATTTGGGATTAGAGTACTTTTTGGATAAGCGAGGAAATTCAAGAATTGCACACGATGCACACATTGGAGGTGCACTTTTTGGGATACTTTTCATTTTAATTATTAATATTGATAAAGGAAAAGAATTTTTGAATCTAATTTTCGGTTAAGGAAGATGCTATACATTAACAATAACGGTGTAATCTTGACAAATGATGCACCTACAATTCACGCAGGAAACAGAGGTCACGTTTATGGTGATGGTGTCTTCGAAAGCATTCGAATTATGAATGGCGTTCCTTTAAACATCGATAATCACATTCGTCGTTTGTTGGAAGGAGCAAAGGCGATAAAAATTCGTCCTGCATCTTATTTCACTCCAGAATTCTTCAAGGAGAAAATCATGGAGTTGACGCAGAAATCTGAGATTACGGAAGGTGGAAGATGTCGTATTTCCTTGGATCGTGTAACTGGTGGAGCGTATAAACCAGAATCGAATGAAGCAACGTTTTTTATTGAAGTATATCCATACGAAACAAATAACTTCGAGTTGAACTCAAAAGGTTTGGAAGTAGACCAATACACAGATATCAAAAAACAAAAGAATTTCCTTTCTAATTTCAAGACAAAAAGTGGCTTAATCTATGTGATGGCGGCAATTAATGCAACTGAACGAAAATTGGATGATGTATTGATTCAGAATGATCGTGGTGGAATTTTGGAAAGTTCAAGTTGCAATATTTTTGTGGTAAGTAACGGTGTTTTATACACTCCTGGATTAGAAGAAGGATGTCTTGCTGGAACCATGCGTATGCAAATCATCAATTTGGCTATTGCCAATGGAATCAAGGTATACGAGTGTAATATTTTACCTCAAAACTTACTTGCTGCTGATGAAATTTTCTTTACAAATGCTATTCGTGGTGTAAATTGGGTGAGTGGATATCGCACAAAACGCTACTTCAACAATATGTCGCGAAAGTTTGTTGCACTTTTAAATGATTCTTGGGAAAACCAATTCAACGAATCACCAACTTTGTAATGCCAATAAGTCAACGTTCACAAGTGAAAATCGGCATGTATGTGGCGATTGTATTGAAGAAAGATCAAGCTTCGGGCGAATTGACAGAAGGGGAGGTGAAGGCCATTTTAACGAATTCTTCGTTTCATCCGCATGGAATTAAGGTGAAATTAAGTGATGGTCAAGTAGGTCGTGTACAAGAGATTCTTGAAGACGAAGAATAATTCAGAATAAAAGCGTATCTTTGTCAAAGATTTTTGATTATCAATCGAAATCAGGTCATCGCGACAACTGATATAGACATTCGGCAAAACAATCTAACTAATTGTCATTTACCATTTCTTTTTTAGTATTTCAATGACAACCTTGCTGTTTAGGGGAAACAGTTTAACATAATATAGGATTAGTAGAGCAACGAATGGCAAAATCACAAGAGACATTTAGTAAAAAAGAAAAAGAGAAGAAACGTTTAAAGAAACGTCAAGATAAATTGGTTAAAAAAGAAGAGCGCAAAGCTGACTCAGTTGGCGGTTCTTTGGAAAGCATGATGGCATATGTGGATGAGTACGGAAATATTTCGGACACGCCGCCAGATCCAACAAAAAAGAAAAAAATCATTGCAAGTAACATTGAAATTGGTGTTCCAAAACGTGAGGATGAGCCAGAAGCTGCAGCACGTCAAGGAAAGATTTCTTACTGGAATGATTCTAAAGGTTACGGATTCATCAAAGATTTAGTAACTCAAGAAAATGTATTTGTCCATGTAAATGGAACACTTGAAACTGTTAAAGAAGGTGATACTGTTACGTTTGAAGTTGAACGCGGTCAAAAAGGAATGAACGCAGTTCGTGTGAAGAAAGTATAATATTTTTTAGAATATATAGAAAGCCATTCGTTATTTACGGATGGCTTTTTTTGTTTCTGTTAATAGTTATAAAAGCCTGTAGCTAACATGATTGTTATTTATTAAAAGATTTATAGCAAATAATGATGTTCCAAAAATTAAGTATTACTTTTAGTTTTGAAAATTGATGTGCTCGGCATTTGTTTTCCAAAAATATAATTTTATAAACTAAACATAGACCTCGTCTAAATATTACGAATCTGTATGAAACCACTGGTTCTATTCATTTTATTTCAAATTGGCTTAATACAATGTAGCTTCGGTCAATTAAATATTGTTTTTGATTCAAGTTTTAATTACCAATCGATTTATTGGCATCCTATCAAAACCGTTGATTATTATTCTTATCCGTTATATAGTTTTGAAGGGGATGTAGAAGGACATACTGGTCAAGCATTCGTCGGTTTACGGTTGTTTCATACAACAAATAATCCTGCAGATCAAAATTGGCAAGAATATGTTTATCAAGATCTATTTAATGGTCATTTACAAGCCGGTGTGACTTATAAAGTTTCATTCTTTTATACACTAGGGGACGCAGTATTACATACAACCGATGATTTCGGAATTGCATTTTTTGAAGATTCACTTTTGTTTATCGATACAGAAACCAAGTTTAGGACAAAAACCGCCCAAGTTAGAAATGAGGAAGGTAATTATATAACCAATTACAAGGAATGGAATGAATTTGTTGGGTTTTATACCGCTACGGGTAATGAAACACACGTTGGTTTAGGGGCATTTAAGGTAGATTCAACACTCAGTCAAGTACCAATAACAACGGATTATTATATTCATTATGATGAATTGATGGTTTATTTTGATGATATTTCAATACGGGAATGCATTGGAGCACCTATTTCAACAATGGGAGATGTGTTCTTATGCGAACCAACATCTGTCACTTTAAGTGCTTATAATGCAGATGCTACGTATAAATGGAGTACAGGTGATACAACTTCATCAATTGTAGTTGGGCAAGAAGAAGGTGTTTATTGGGTTAAAATAACGGGAAATGGTTGTGTTGTGACTGATTCAGTTCGAGTAGATATTTTTGATACTCCAGAAAATCTCGAAGATAAATTTGTTTGTGGCAATAGTGAATTACCCATTGTGGCGAACATTTCATGGGAACCTGGTGAAACGATCCTTTGGAGTACTGGCGAGACAAGTCAAACCTGTACATTACAGAATTCTGGATTATATTGGGTAAGAAAAACGCAAGATGATTGTTTATGGACAGATACAATGATCATTGTAAATTTTCAAGAGGATGTTTATTTATATCCCAATCCAACAAGTGAAACATTTTTTATTTCTAATGACTTGGATGTTATGATTAAACGGGTTATCGCATCAAACGGACAAATTGTTTGGGAAGGATTAGTACAATCATCAGAATTTGATAAGATTATTATTGGTTTGGAGTCCGGGTTATATTTTATAGATTATGAGGGCTATGGATGTGAAAAGGTGTTGAAATGCGAGGTTTTACCGCATTAATGAAAATAAATATTATGTTTTGTCTTATAATGTAGGACGTTATGTTCAATAGCTTCGGAGTGTGCGTTTGGAAAACAAACCGCGATGAGTGATAATGCTTAAGTTATTAAACAATTAAATGACAAGCTTTTGTCTAACTACACTAAGCTATTTACTATTCAAATTAATAGATTGAAAGTTTTGAAGAATATAAAGTAGTTTTTTATATTGCTCAATTGTTTCTGTTAATTCTTGCTTAGGCATTTTAGATAGTATAGTTTCTAATTCTTGCTGAATACTTTCGTTTAAGTCAATTATCTGAGCAATATATAATGCGTTTAAGTCAATTTCCATAATCTCTATTTTTCCGTAAATATACTAATTCCATCACTCGCAAAACGGTTTTGAAAAAACCGAGTGCGGCTATTTTGCATAACGTGAATTATAGCGACTGACGTTTTTACGGCTGTCCTATAATTAATATTATGTTAAACAGTATTTAATCAAGTACATCTTTTCGATAATGTATACTCATTCTTCCATTCTACCAATCGCACAACTTACATACGACTTTGCTCTCTTAAATAATGAATTGTGCTCTTCATCCATCGGATATCCCAAACTTTCTAGTTTGTTCTTAACAAGATCAAAATTCGATGCTTCATTTGTTTCAAATTGTATTGTAGCATTTTCCAAATCAACTGACACGTTTGTAAGGCCTGGAATTTCGTTCACAGATTTAATAATGCTTTTAACACATCCTCCGCATTTCACATTTAGAATAGTCTCTGTATAAATCATGTTTTTTAAATTTTTAATTCTTTTGTCACAACTTCTCAATAAATTATTTCTGTTAGAACAATTATCGTTTTGTTATGTTAAATAGAATCTGATTCCTTACTTTAAAATTAATGCGTACGTTTTCGTACTTTTGCAACTTAGGTTTCATTCGCAGATAACTGTAGCATATCAGATTACGTCACAGGTTTAATTGAATGTATAAATGTGTCCGGAGAAATTTTCTAAGGCGAACTCCTCCACCCCATTTTTTGATTCAGGTAAAGTCGTGGTTTTCGAATTCAAACGAGTGAACTAATAATAAACATAAGAATTGAAGTTGTAAAATGCTTACACGGGAAGAATTAAAAGAGAAGAATCGTCAGTTCTGGAACGACTTTCGGAAATACATGAACAAGGTTAAAAGTTCAAATGGTCGAAGAATGAACTGGATTGCGTATCCTTCAGATGTTAAAAATATATATATTCGATTACAAGCCGATTCAAATTCCGCTCGACTTTGTTTTGATATTCAGCCGAAAGATCAAGGCGTACGAGAAATAATCTGGGAACAAATGACGGAGTTAAAAAGAGTCATGGAAACATGTATGAATTATGAAACTACTTGGTTAGAAGAGCTTTATAGTGATGATGGTCGCATGTTTTCTAGAATCATGTGGGAATTAAAGAATGTGAATTATTACAATGATGTGGATCAACAAGTCATTTTTGAGTTTCTGAAAAACCGGTTGGTGGAATTCGATGAGTTTTATCAAGAATACAAAGAAATCTTAATTTCTCTCGCGAATTAGATTGTTTCATTAAATTTGTATTCAACACCTTATTAAAAGTGGAAAATAGTATGATCAAATCTTCTTTACAAATACTTACTTGCGTTATTGCATTCGTTTCTTTTGGACAAACGGATATTTTCACAACAGATTTTCAGTCAGGAATTCCTGTGAATTATTCTATTGTGAACAATGATGGATTAACACCAAATTCTCAAGTTTCGAATTTTTCAAATGCGTGGATTGCACTTCAAGATCCTGAAAATAACTTAGATACAATCGTTGGATCGACTTCTTTTTTCGAACCGGAAGGAACAGCTAGCAGATGGTTAATTACTCCTCCGTTCGCACTTGGAGCGTATGGTAATTTAATTGAGTGGGAAGCGAAATCACATGATGCTTCTTTTCCAGATAATTACATGATTCTTGTTTCTACTACGGACAATCAAATTAGTTCGTTCACAGATACTGTTGGCTATTTTTATCAAGAAAGTTTTGAATGGATTACACGTGAAATCAATTTGAGTTTGAATGGTTATAATAATCAAACTGTTTATGTAGCATTCGTTAACACAACGCAAGATGGTTTTGTTTTGTACATTGATGATATTCACGCTTGGAAAGAAGATCCAGTTGGTTTGACTGAATTGTCGGTGTCGAATGTTTCTGTTTATCCGAATCCAACCAACGATTTAATTAAAGTTGAAACGATGGAACAAATCAAGCAACTTAGATTATTGACGCTAAATGGAGATGTGTTAATCAATTCAACTATGAATGAATTATCACTTTCGAGTTATCCAAACGGCATCTATTTACTTCAAATTGAAACCGATAAAGGAGTTTCAGTGAAGCGCATTGTGAAAAACTAAATCTCAGGAAAAGGAACTAGTATCAATTGATAGTTTAAATCTGATTTTTTTTCAGGTATTAAGGATATTGTGTCTTCACTTATTTGATTATAAATGAAATACCATGTCTCACTATGAAAATTTATCAATAAGGTATTATCTTCTGAATACATTGAATATTCACCTTTTTTTGCAGGGTAATCACCTAGATTTCGCATACTCTGATAAGAGCAATGACCATTCTCATAAAAGATAATTACATCTTTTTCTGTATTTAATTTGGGTGCAAAATTTCGGTTTCCAATGATTACTTGATCCACCATCCATATTTTGCTGTTGTTGTCTGTTAAAATGGAACGTTTATTTACAGCAATCAGTTCTGCATTTGAAGAACATGCACCAATAAATAATCCAAGTGAAACAAACACTGCTCTCATTAAAGGATCATTTCGTTTTTAACCAAAGTGCTATAGATATCTTGTGAAACTGAATCTTTGAATTCTGCTTTAATACGCTGTCTCCAAGGACCATTAGCATCCACACCTTCGATTGTTTCTGCACTTTTAAAAACGTACTTTTTTCCGTCCCATGAGAAGATAGTGTTATAGAAAATCACATCACCTTCAACATTGTCGTTGAAACGAAGAATTAAATCATAGTGTTTAGTAGATGTTTTTCGGAGTCCAATTAAATTGGCAACAAATGTATTCGTTTTTACCAATGCACCTTTTTCTCTAACGAATGAAACTAAACGACGTAATTTAATTCCTCCAACTTTTGATTTTATCTGTAATAAAAATGCGTTTTCAATCGGTGTAGACTCGTTCATTTTGAACAATTTAAAGAATCTTGGAGAACAAGCCGGTTCAAAATAATTGCTAGTATCTTTTTGAAATTCAGAACAAATTTTCAACTCTTTCAACAGCGATAGATGAATTGGGTCTTCAAAGACCTCTTCGTTGAACAGTGTTTCGATACTAATGATTTCACTTTCTGCTGGATCAGTAGGCTTTTTAATTGGTGTTTCTTCCCCAGCACAAGCAGCCAAGAAAACAAGTGACAAAATAAAGGCAAATTTCTTCATATTTCGATAATTCGTATTTTTCAAAAAGTTACAATGAGAACACCATTTTTGATGCTTGTAGTGCTTTTTGTAAATTGTTTGAGTCTATTCCTGTTCCAATTCCTTGTTCTGAAAACCATTCAAGCATAACTTCTGTCGGCATGTTTCCAGTTAGATCATCTTTGGCCATGGGACATCCACCCAAACCTCTTAATGCTCCGTCAAAACGTGTACAACCTGCAGAATAAGCTGCTTCAACAATTGCTTTCGCATTTTCTGGACGTGTATGCAAATGTGCGCCTATTTCAACATTTGGAAGTGCTGGAATGATTGTTTTAAAAAGTGAACGAACCAATTCAGGATTTGCAGCTCCAATTGTATCTGACAAGGCTTGAATACGAATGTCAAATTTTTCAAAAAGAACATTGCACCATTTATAGACAATCTCCGCATTCCATTCTTCTCCATACGGATTACCAAAGCCCATTGATAAATAAACAACTAGTTCCTTATTGTTTTTGATGCATAAGTTTTGCATTGCTTCTACTCTACCCAATGATTCTTCGATAGTGGCATTCGTGTTACGCTTTTGAAATTCTTCAGAAACTGAAAATGGGTAGCCTAAATAATCAATCTCTTCGAATTGTATAGCATCTTCTGCTCCGCGTTCGTTCGCAACAATCGCAAGCAATTTAGAAGTTGTGTTTAGTTCTAGTCCTGAAAGTACCTCGGCCGTATCACGCATCTGAGGAATGGCTTTTGGAGAAACAAAACTTCCGAAGTCGATTGTATCAAATCCACATTGAAGCAAGGTGTTGATGTAATCAACTTTCACATTCGTTGGGATAAAGTCATGCAAGCCTTGCATTGCATCTCGAGGACATTCAATTATTTTTAAATCAGCCATAGTCAAAAATACGAATTAAGATCTTGATTTTAGAATCGCCTTGTTGATTCTTTTAACAATTCCGGGACCTTCATAAATGAAACCGGTATACACTTGAACCAATGAAGCTCCAGCTTCAATTTTATCCAAAGCGTCTTGCGCAGAGTGAATTCCACCAACTCCAATAATTGGAAATGCTCCGTTTGATTTCTGATGCAAGTAGCGAACAACTTCAGTTGAACGATTCGTTAATGGTTTTCCAGAAACTCCTCCTGCTCCAATGGATTCTAAGGTTTCAGAATTGGCTTTTAATTTCTCTCGACTAATCGTTGTATTTGTTGCGATAACTCCTGCTATTTTGACTTCTGTAACAATTTCGATAATATCATCCAATTGTTCATCCGTTAAATCTGGCGCAATTTTGAGTAAGATTGGTTTTTGCGCAGGCATTTCTCTGTTCAGCACCATTAAGTCGGATAGTAACTTTTTTAAGGGTTCCTTTTCTTGAAGTTCTCTAAGATTAGGTGTGTTTGGTGAGGAAACGTTTACAACAAAGTAATCCACATACGGAAATAAACCTTTAAACGTGATATCATAGTCGTTACCAGCTTCTTCGTTAGGTGTAACTTTGTTTTTACCAATATTTCCACCTATAATTACTGAAGTTTTACGTTTTTTCAAATTCTCAATAGCAGCTTCCAAACCTTCATTATTGAATCCCATGCGATTGATAATTGCTTCATCGGATTTAAGACGAAACAAACGCGGTTTATCATTTCCTGGTTGACCTTTAGGTGTGACAGTTCCAATTTCTATGAATCCAAAACCACAATGAGCTAAATCATTGTACATTGAAGCGTTTTTATCAAAGCCAGCAGCAAGTCCCACTGGATTAGGGAATTTAATACCAAAGACTTCTGTTTCTAATTGTTTATCTTCAACAGTATAGAATTTTCTCCAACACCATTTAACACCTGGGATTTTAAAAATGAAATGCAAAGTATCAGTGGTGAAGTAATGTACCTTTTCAGGATCGAAAAAGAACAAGAAGGAACGAAGTATTTTATACATAAAAATTGTTTTTACAAAGGTATAAATCAAAAACGGGGTGACAATTGCCACCCCGTTAGTTTCATTAACATATTTTCAACATTAGAATTTGTAACGACCTTTATTCCAATGGTAAGCTTTTCTTTGTTTCGCGTAATCTTTGTACGTAATGTTTCTATAAACAACAACATTTAAGTTGTAATACGCATCATTGTTTTTATCACCTCTTTGTTGTCCAGGTGCAAACCAAGATGTATTGTTGTTTGCTGGATTTGATAAATACTGTGCAGCTGGTGATGATAATAAAGCTGGATCAGCATATGTTCCGTGAACATCATCAATATAATCAGAGAACGTTTTAACATACGTTGCTTCAACTCCAATTCTCCACATTCTACCTAATCCAAAACGAACACCAACTCCAAAAGGAATAGTAGCAGTAACTGGTAAGTATTTTTTTGGTCCATCAGGCAAACCTTGTCCTTCTGTTCCCAATGGTCTTAAAGCTGTCCAACTTCCGTTGTATTGAGCTTTTGGATTGAAGTAACTTGCTCCGATACCTGTAAACAAATAAATTTGTTGGTTATGATCTTTAAAACCTTTGTGACCAGGAAGTCTGTATCGTGCACCAAATTTTTCATTTGAATAAACGATACACTCAATTCTTTGTTGTAACTCAATATAAAGTGAACGGAAATGCAAATTGCGACTTTCACGAATTAACTCATTCGTTAATGCATCATTCCCTCTTAACAATCCAACATTTAAAGCAGTTGTTGTTGCCCAGAAAGGATGAAAACGATAGCGGAAACCAATCATTCCACCAATACCTGTTGAAGGAATATCGATGTCTCGTAAACTGTAATCTTTCCCGACTTGGTTTCGTCCTCCTAAATCACCTGTAAACTCAGTAGCACCAACACCAAACAAAATCTCCTTTTTGTTTAAGGACCAATTTCGTTGAGTATTAAAATTAGTATGCTGTGCAAAAGTGACAGATACAGTGAATAGGAATGTTAGCGTAGATAAATATCTCATTATTATATTCTTTATTAAAAAGCCTTTTATAACGATACGAATTTATGAATAGTTTTTCAACTAAAAAAAGAAAATTGAAATTTTTACTAAAAAAGTGTTGTTCAATACTTTTAGTTGGTCAAAAATCACTTCGAAAGTTTTAAATTAATCGAAGGTAATTTAACGATTTTTCCATTTTCATCTAATCCTTTTATTCCAGTTATAAAAATCATCTCTCCAACATTATTGGCGATGATTTGGTCTTTTAATTCTTCAGGAATTGCATTACTTCTAATTTGTGCAACAACATCTTGTCTACCATTGAAATACTGAACTTCATAGGAAGTAATTTCAAAACTTGAATTGCTTTCTATCAGGTTGGAATTTTTTAGATGGTCCACACTAATGATGCCGTTTGCTATACCGTTAATAGTTGGTTGTCCAATTTGTCTTTTAACAGGTGTTTTAGAAGTCTGAGTAGTTGATTCTGCTACTGGTGCACTAATCACTTCTTTAGCGTTGTCAACTTTCATTTCGATTGAAACATTTTCAGTTTTCAGATTGTTTGGGGCCAACGATAATGCTTCTTTTTTCAATGCACTTGATTGAACTGCAGTTGTTTGAGCAATTGGTGCTTCTTCCATGCTTTTAGGCTCATTCTGTACGAATACTGTTTTTGTTGGATTGTTATTTGTTCTTAAAGTAGCTTTTTTATCATTCAACTCTTTTTTAATGTTATTATTTGTAAATACCATTGCAACAATGGCGACTGAGGATAAACCGACAGCCCCATAAAACCAGGGGCTTTTCCATGTCGGTATCTTAGTCATTTTAGCACTTTTTAATACATGATTAAAATCTTGTTTTTTCTCAATGTAGGAAGAACTAAGGTTTTGTCGGTCTAAATTGACTTTTTTAATTTCCATAATATTAACTCTTAGTATTAAATAGTTGTTTCAATTTTTCAATTGCACGAAACGTTTTCACTTTCGCGTTGTTTTCTGTTATCTCAAGGATTTCTCCCATTTCTTTAAACGAACGTTTTTCGAAAAAGCGCATTTCAATTAATTGAATGTCTTTTTCTTTCAATTTTGCTAAAGAGGCAAATAAGCGCTTTTTATTCATTTCGCTATTATCTTCCTCAATCTCGTCAATCATTTCAAACAGCTGGTAACTTTCGATATTCACTGTTCGTTCAGCTTTTCTGTCACGAAAAGATTGATACAATTCACTTTTTGCAATTCGATATAACCACGAAGAAAATGGTACTCCACGGTATTCGTATTTGTGCAAATTGTTCAATGCCTTCATAAACACTTGCGAGGTAATATCAAAAGCTTGTTCCTCGTCATCCATTCGTTGATAGATGTAGCGAAAAATTTGCTCATGATACTTTTTGTACAGCGGCCCGAAACTCTCCGGATCTTTCTGTGCACGCCGTATCCAACTCAACTCCTCTTCCATACGTTGGTTGGTTTGGTGATACATTGGGTTCACTGTCATAGTTCTTGGTTTTATTTTCTAGTTTTTTGTAAAGCTTGCAGTCTTTACATGAGTAAAACGAACTTCACTTGTTTCGTTACACTTTCAACGCAAATAATATTCCAATTATTGTATGTATGCATAAAGAAAAAGATTTGACCGTGAAAATTCAGATAAAAAAGTCTTGATTTGAAAAGAAACTATCTGAAATCTTTCATATAAGATGTATCAGTTAACGCAATCAAGAAAGCCTTTAATTGCGAAGTCTCTTTTGCTGTTAATTTAAAAGGAACAATCTTCTTACTTTGTAATGTATGATGCTCCCCTCCTCTTGAATAATGTTGAATCACTTCATCCAATGTGGATTTACTGCCATCATGCATATAAGGAAAGGTTAATTCGATGTTTCTCAAGGAAGGAACTTTAAAAAATCCTATATCATTCGAGTCATTAAATATTCTGAAACGTCCTTTGTCTTCACCATATTCACTGTATAAACCATTGTTTTCAGCAATAAATGTTGTGAAATAAGGAGCTGGATGACATTGTGTGCAATATAGCTTTTCGGAAAACAACTTCCAGCCTGCCTTTTCATTTTTTGAAAGTGCATTTGGTTTTATACCAGAATAATATTGATCAAAACGTGAATTTTCAGAAATCAATGAACGTTCAAAAGCAGCAATACTTCGTGTTAAGACAAAGGCATCAAAGTCACGATTAAAGATTGCTTTTGCCTCTTTTGCATAATGCTCATCTTTTCGTAATCTCGATAATAAAGTCTTCATATCCATATCCATTTCAACGTGTTCTTGAATTGGGGCAATAACTTGAATTTCTAAGGATGTAAGATGTGCATCAAACATCAATGTCTTTAAATAAGCTGAATTTAATAAGGAGGGTGAATTTCTCTGTGTTTTTCTTCCTTCTACTCCTTCACTAACTTTTTTTCGGTCGGTAAAAGCAAAGGAAGGAACATGACATGTTGCGCAAGAGACAGTTTCATTTCTTGAGAGGCGTTTGTCAAAGAAAAGTAAACGGCCAAGAGCAATTTTTTCTTCGGTTAATGGATTATCTGTAGGGTTTTCAAATTTACCTAAGACACTTACTTGGTGACTGTTTGTTTTACATTGCAGCAAAAAAAAGGGCAATAAAATTGCCCCGAATATGAAAATCAATAAATATGTACGTTTTGGTCGCACTATTTAATAAATTTTAATTGTTTTAGTTCTTTTCCTCCATTGTCAAAAAGGTGGAAAAAATAAATTCCAGTAGTCATTTCATCAACTGTGATTGCTCCTTTATTACCTTCAGCTTTTCCAAATTGTATTAATTTTCCATTAATGTCAGTTACATTAAAGGATGCAACATTATTAATGTCAGACCAATTAATTGTTGTTTCAGTTGAATTTTGAACTGCGTAAATTGTTCCATGAGCATCCGATAATTCTTGGGTTGCTGCAGTAGACGGTTGTGTGAAAACTGGTTCAGTTTCGACATTCTTCATTATTTCTCTGTTGTAACCTGCAGAACCATGCAATAATCCTACAGTTTCAATTGGAATATCCTTGATCCAATAATCAACATTACAATTTAGTGCAACATTTACTATGTCGGTAAGCGTATTTGATTGTATTACTGGTAATTGTACATATCTATAATTAGCATCTCCCACTGTATGTACTTCAAATTCCGCATCCGCAATTCCGTCAGTATTTGAATCTGCTAATCCACCAATAATCATGTGCATGTAACCTGCGGTCCAGCCCCAATACATCGATGGGTCTTGAAAACTCAAAGGATGTAATTCAGGATATAAGGTGATATCGATTGCTTGTGGTCCTGCACTTGTGTTTATTACAGCGGGAACTCCAATCGCAAAATTTAATTGTTCTATAGTTGTTACATCTATAAAACCAAGGTATAAAATGTGATTTTGAGGCTCAACTAGAAAAACTGTATCCGACAAATCTAAGTCTTGTCCCCCATCATGAATTACATGTAAATCGGAAAGATAATAATCGAAATGGTCCAAGTTTAAAACAACTCCATTTATGGAAGTGTAATCAACTCCCATTTGCAAATCTGCTCCAGCGAATTTCGGAGAAATAGTAACAAAAACGTTTTTCTGTCCAAATG
>JBDKHH010000206.1:0-17162 GCA_039797785.1 Bacteroidota bacterium
AAAAAAACTATTTTTGTACAAAATAATTTGAATACAATGGGAAGAGCGTTTGAATACCGTAGAGCAGCTAAAGAAAAGCGTTGGGACAAGATGTCAAAATTGTTTCCAAAACTAGGAAAAGCCATTACAATGGCAGCAAAAGAAGGAGGGGAAGACCCTGCAACGAATGCGAAATTGCGTACAGCGATTCAAAATGCGAAAGCTGAGAACATGCCGAAAGATAATATTGAGGCAGCAGTAAAAAGAGCAACCCAAAAAGATATCAGTTCATTCACTGAGGTAATTTATGAAGGTAAAGGTCCTCATGGTGTTTTAGTAATGGTTGAATGTGCAACTGACAATCCAACACGAACTGTTGCGAATGTTAAATCATATTTCAATAAAGCTGGTGGAAGTGTTGTTCCGAATGGTTCACTGGAATTTATGTTTAACCGTAAATCAGTATTTGAGATTATTAAGACAGATGCTGTTGATCCAGAAGAATTAGAATTGGAATTGATTGATGCTGGATGTGAAGAGATTGAAGTAATTGAAGACAAAGTTTTTGTTTACGGTGATTATACTTCTTTCGGAACGATTGCAAAAGCATTGGAAGATATGAATATTGAAGTGCAAAAATCAAACTTGCAACGCATTCCAACTTCGCCAATTGAATTAACGGACGATCAAATGAATGACGTAGAGAAAATGTTAGATAAAATCGAAGATGATGATGATATTCAGCAAGTTTTTACAAATATTGCTTAACAAGTAAATTTACTCCTTCGGAAGTATAATAAAATTCAAAAAAGTGAGTTATTGTAGCTTCATTAACTCTTTTATTAAAGTGAAAATATGATTAAAACGTATCGAAAAATAGTGGCTGTGCTAATACTACTCGTAGTAATTGTGGCATGTTCAACAGAAAAGAATACGTTAATTAATCGTACATATCATGGTACAACTGCTCGTTACAACGGTTATTTCAACGCAAACGAATTAATTCGACAAGCAGTAACTTCTTATCAAATCTCGTTGAAAGAGGATTATTATTCACTTTTAGAAATCGAACCACTTCCAGATGAAACTGAAGTGATTGGTTTATATCCTTCGATAGATACTGCAATCGTTAAGTGTACAAAAGTGATTCAAAATCACAGTATGCCAAGTAATGATCGTCCTTCTCAAAAAAAGGAGGAACACAATGCTTGGATTGACGAGAATTGGACGACTGTTGGTATTGCATCTTATTACCGTCGTGATTATGACGCAGCCATGAAGAACTTTATGTTCGTGAAAAAGTTCTATTCGAATGATCCTTCTATTTACATTGGTGAATTATGGATGGCAAAGACAAACATGCAGTTAGGTAAATTAACAGATGCAGGGTTTAATATTGCGAATTTGGAAAAGGCAATTGCGGATGAAGAAGAAGGTGGAAATAAAAAAGAAAAATCTTCAAAAAGTAAATCCAAATCCAAGAAAGGAAAGAAAGAAGAAGAAGTAGCGAAAGTTCCAAAGTCAATTCGTTTTGATTTTGAAAAGACAAAAGCGGAATATGCCTTACGCAAACAAAATCCACAAGACGCTATTAAATACTTGGAAGAGTCTTTGAAGTTTGCAAAAAAACAAACGGATAAATCGCGTGTTCACTTTATCATGGGACAATTGAACGAATCAATTGGAAACAGAGAAGAAGCAAAAAAACAATATGGTTTAACATTGAAATACAATGCGCCGTATGAAATGCATTTTAATGCACGTTTGAAAAGAGCGTTCATGGGTGGCGACGAAAAAGTAAAGAAAGAATTGCTGAAAATGTTGCGTGATGCTAAGAATGCACAATTCAAAGATCAAATCTATTACGCACTAGCAGATATTGAATTACAAAATTCGAATAAGCCAAAAGCAATTGATTATTTAACGAAATCAGCATTTTATTCAACAGCGAATACGCGTCAAAAGGGAATGGCCTATGAGAAATTAGGAAATATGTCATTTGCTGACCGAAATTATGTAAGCGCTCAAAAGTATTATGATTCATGTGCAACAGTTATAGATGATAAATATCCTAACGCTGAAGGGATTAGAAGTAAAGCTGAAAAGCTAGCTGATCTTGTTGTAGCAGTTGAAACGGCAAATTTTGAGGATAGTGTTCAACGAATTGCGTTGTTAAGTGAAGATGATCGCGTAAAGTTTGTTGAGAAAGTAATTAAGCAAAAGCAAGAAGAAGCTGAACGTTTAAAACGATTAGAAGCAGAGAAGTTAAGAGCTTTGCAGCAAAATCAAAATACATTTGCTGAGTCAAATGGCAATGGAAGCAAATGGTATTTTAACAATGCTAAAACACGTTCTGAAGGATTTGAAGAGTTTAGAAAGCTTTGGGGTTCAAGGGATAATGAGGATAATTGGAGACGTAGCGATAAAACAGTATTCTTACCTGCCATCACAAACGAGGATGATACAGTATTGACGGATGAAAGTGCTATTGCACAAGTGAACAAAGATAGCTTGACAGTAGAAATGTTGATGGCTGATATTCCACTTACTGATTCGTCTTTACAAGCGTCAAAAATGCGTTTATTAGAAGCGCTCTACACTGCCGGAGTTATTTATAAAGACCAATTGAATGAGACTGAATTGGCGGCTAAACAATTTGATGCTGTGCTTGCAAAAAATGCTGTTTGTGAAACAGATATGTCTTCAGCATTTCAGTTGTATAAAATGTACAATGAGTCAAAACCAGAAGTAGCAAGTGCCAATAAGGAGCATATTTTGACATTGTATCCTAATTCTGATTATGCGAATTATTTGCGTGATCCTGATTATTTTGTTAAACGCAAAGAAAGAGAACTGCTTGCAGAACAAGAGTATGTAAAAGTGTTAGAGCGCTATAACCGCGGATTATATTATCCTGTGATATCGAAAGCGGATGATGTGATTGCAAATGAAAAAGACAATCAGTTCCGTTCTAAATACATGTTGTTGAAAGCAATGTCACTTGGACAAACAACAAGTAACAAACAAGAGTTATTGCCTTTGTTGAATCAAGTTGTTGAAGAATATCCTGAAACACCAGAAGAGGCGCGCGCGAAAGAAATGATAGGTATTATCCAAAATGGATATTCAACAAATATAGAAGCCGATTTCACGAATAAATCACCGTATACGTACAATGATGAAGTACCTCAGTGGGTTATTGTTTTCTTGGATAAATCTGAAGGTGTTAGCACGGCGAAAACAAAGGTTTCTGATTTTAATAAGGAGTTTTTTAGTCGCGATAAATTGAAGGTTAGTTCTAAGCTTTTTGGAGAAGATAAAAGTGTCTTGTTGATTCAAGAGTTTCCAACGGATCTTAAGGCAAAAGAATATGTTCGAATTTATAAGGCCACACGTAAACATTTACTTGATTTGCAGAATGCAAAAATTGTTGTCATTACCCAAGAAAACATGAAGATTCTATTCGAACGCAAAGACGTGAAAGAATACGAAGATTTCTTCGATGAGTTTTATTAGAAAATTCACTTTACCACCCAATCAAAATGGAAAAAGAAAAGAAGAAAAGCGGCATTTCTAAGTTTGCGCGTTTTTCAGGATTGGGCATTCAAATGGGTGTAATTATCGCGCTATTCACGTGGCTTGGAACATATCTCGATGGAAAATTTGCTTCAAAAACACCTTGGTGGACAATCGGACTTTCGTTATTTGGTGTAGTTGCTGCTTTGTACCTAGTGATAAAAGAAGTGGTTAAAATGGGTAAAGAAGATGAATAAAGCCAGATTGTTTACATTGATAATTCTTGGGTCATTACTCGTTGTTCTTGGCACTTACGTTGCACTTGTACAAGGTCATGTCCTTCAATTGGTCGAGAAACATGCGATTATCATTTCCCTTACAATTAGTATAATTTTTGGAGGAGGAATTCCTTTAATCACTCCTTCTTTTCGTCAAGATCCTGAAAAATTTGTTGGACGTTTTTTGGTACTCACGACGGTTCAATTATTACTTGCTATGTCGATCTTGTTGGCTTTCATTGTTTCCAAACAAAGTGATGCAAAAATGATGTGTTTTCATTTTATTAGCTTGTTCGTGGTGATTTTAATTGTTCAATCGCTTGGCTTGATTAAAGTGGCCAATTCAACTGATAAATAAACCATTGATGACGGATATTTGAACTGTTTTTTAAGAATATCATCACAAAGATTTAACAAGCGAGTGTTAAACTCAAATTTTCTTAAACTTTTTGTCTTGTTTCTTTAGAAAGTTTACCTACCTTTGCGCCAAATTTTGAAAGCTTTTAATAGAAATACTCGTGCAATGGCATTAAAGAATAGAATTAATTACGTATTTATCACGCTTTTAGCAATCTTTTCATTCTCAACTGCAATGGCAAATACGCCTGAAGCAGGTCACGAAGAAGGGAAAAAAGAAGAAAAATTCAATGTTGGTGAGATGATTATGCACCACATTAAGGATGCGCACGAATGGCATTTATGGGGTGGACACCACAATTCAACGTCTATTTATTTGCCAGTTATCCTAATTGATGGTGGTTTAAAAACATTCTCATCAAGTAATTTCTATCACGGTACTCCTGCTTCTTCAGTTGATCACAAAACACACAAATCAGTTGATTACATGGTAGGTGTTGGTCCAGCTGCAGATTACGCAATGTTCCACGAAAAAATCTACAAATTAGAAGGTGGAGAATTGCAATTTGAAGATGGTCACCCACACAATGTTAAACCATTGGATTTCTCAGTAACTAAAAACGTTCTTTCATTGGTTTTCGGTGCTCTTCTAATTTTGATTGTTATGTCTTCAGTTGCACGTTTCTACAAAAAGAACGGTGCAGTTGCTCCAAGAGGCTTGGCGAAATTTATTGAACCATTGATTTTAATGGTTCGTGACGATGTTGCTAAATCAAACATTGATAAACACAAATACCACAAATACGTTCCATACTTGTTGACGATCTTCTTCTTTATCTTTTTCAATAACTTATTAGGTTTGGTTCCGATCATTCCTGGTGGAGCGAATTTAACAGGTAATATCACAGTAACTTTCTTCTTGGCAGTTTGTACTTTATTAGTAACTGTTTTCTCCGGAAACAAAAACTATTGGGGTCACATTTTTGCAACGCCAGGAGTTCCATTGGCTTTATTGCCAATCATGATTCCAATCGAGGTTGTTGGTATTTTAACTAAGCCTTTTGCGTTAATGGTTCGTTTGTTTGCTAACATTACAGCGGGACACATTATCGTATTAGCATTGATTTCAATTATCTTCTTAAACAAAAGCGCAGCATGGGGAGCATTATCTGTTCCGATGGCTTTGTTTATTTCGGTGTTGGAGTTGTTGGTAGCTTTCTTACAAGCGTATCTATTTGCGATGCTTTCAGCATTGTTTATCGGTGCAGCAGTGGAAGAAGCACACCATTAATTAATTTGTAATTTTTATATACATATAGTTATGTTCGGAAGTATAGCAGCAATTGGAGCAGGTCTTGCAGTTTTAGGTGCAGGATTGGGTATTGGTAAAATCGGTGGTTCAGCAATGGACGCGATCGCACGTCAACCAGAAGCTTCAGGTAAAATTCAAACAGCTATGATTATCGCTGCGGCGTTAATTGAAGGTGTTGCTCTTTTCGGTGTAGTAGTTGGTCTACTAGGTCTTGAAACAGGAGTTAAGTAATTTTTAAAGCACTTGCCGTAACGGTTGGTTATGGCAAGTGTTTTTTGATTGAAAACAAAAACTAAAAATAAAGTAAAATGGATTTGATATTACCAGATTTCGGTCTCTTGTTTTGGACAGGTTTAGTGTTCATCATTTTGATGTTCATCTTAACGAAATTTATTTGGAAGCCAATTTTGTCATCAGTAAATGCTCGTTCTGAGAAAATTGCTGAGGCGTTGGAAATGGCTGAAAAGACAAAAGCTGAAATGAAATCATTGCAAGCTGCAAATGAGAATCTATTGAAAGAAGCGCGTGCTGAGCGTGACGCAATCGTGAAAGATGCAAAAGAAACTGCAACGAAAATGGTTGAGGATGCGAAAACAGCTGCGAAAGTTGAGTCTGAGAAAGTAGTTGCTGCTGCTCGTCAAACAATTGCTTCTGAAAAAGTTGCAGCTATTGCTGAGTTGAAAACACAAGTGGCTTCATTCTCTATTGAGATCGCTGAGAAAATTGTTCGTGCTGAACTTTCTTCTGATGCAAAACAAAAAGCTTTGGCTGAGAAAATGGCTGGAGATATTAACTTGAATTAATTTAATTACAATGAGAAGTTCTAAAGGAGCAGCACGCTACGCAAAAGCACTACTTGAATTAGCGATTGAGCAAAACAAGTTGGATGTAATTGCAGCTGACATGAATTACTTGTTACTTGTCAATGACGAGAACAAAGATTTTCATATCGTATTGAATTCTCCAGTAATTAATTCAGATAAAAAAATTGAAATATTCGGAGCTATTTTCGGACAGTTTGATAACCTTTCAACAATGTTTATCAACTTGATTACGAAAAATAGAAGAGAATATATGTTACCGCAAATTGCTCATCAGTTTGATGTTCAAATGAAAGCAGGTAAAGGAATTGTTCCAATTACATTGATTTCTGCAATTGCATTGAATGATGCAACGAAGAAAGAAATCCTTGAGAAAGCACAAGCTTCAATCAAAGGTACATTGGAAGTTACTGAATTAGTTGATGAATCGCTAATTGGTGGATTTATCATACGCATGGAAGACAAGCAAATAGATGCGTCTGTTGCAAGTCAAATTAACAATTTAAAACAACGTTTAACAAGATAATCCGCACTTAAGTGGAATCAAAGTAAAACTACACAAGATGGCAGATGTAAAACCAGCAGAAGTTTCTGCAATTTTAAGAGAGCAGTTATCAGGATTTCGTTCTGAAGCTGAACTTCAAGAAGTAGGTACAGTTCTTCAAGTAGGAGATGGTATCGCACGTATTTATGGATTGAACGGAGTTCAATACGGTGAGTTGATTGAGTTTGATGGAGGTTTGCAAGGAATTGCATTGAACCTTGAAGAAGACAATGTTGGTGCCGTAATGTTGGGTCGTTCTTCTGATGTTAAAGAAGGAGATACTGTAAAACGTTTAGGACGTATTGCTTCTGTTAAAATTGGAGATGGAATGGTAGGTCGTGTTGTGGATACATTAGGTAACCCAATCGATGGTAAAGGACCAATCCAAGGTGAAACGTATGAAATGCCAATTGAGCGTAAAGCGCCAGGTGTTATCTTCCGTCAGCCAGTAACTGAGCCATTACAAACAGGTATCAAAGCAGTAGATGCGATGATTCCAATTGGACGTGGACAACGTGAGTTGATCATTGGTGACCGTCAAACAGGTAAAACAACTGTTGCGATCGATACAATCATTAACCAACGTGAATTCTACGATAGAGGAGAACCTGTTTTCTGTATCTATGTTGCAATCGGACAAAAAGGTTCTACTGTAGCTGGTATCGTTAAGAAATTAGAAGATGCTGGTGCAATGGCATATACAGTAATCGTTGCTGCAAATGCATCAGATCCTGCAACTATGCAGTTCTATGCTCCAATGACTGGTGCTGCAATTGGTGAGTATTTCCGTGATTTAGGAAAACCTGCATTAATTATTTATGATGATTTATCGAAACAAGCGGTAGCTTACCGTGAGGTTTCTCTTTTATTACGTCGTCCTCCAGGTCGTGAGGCTTACCCAGGTGACGTATTCTACTTACACTCACGTTTATTGGAAAGAGCTGCGAAAATTATCGCTGATGATTCTATTGCTGCTCAAATGAACGATTTACCAGCTTCAATAAAGCATTTGGTAAAAGGTGGTGGTTCTTTAACGGCTTTGCCAATTATTGAAACACAAGCGGGTGACGTTTCTGCATATATCCCAACAAACGTAATTTCGATTACGGATGGTCAAATTTTCTTGGAAGGTGATTTATTTAACGCTGGTATTCGTCCTGCAATTAACGTTGGTATCTCTGTATCACGTGTAGGTGGTAACGCGCAAATTAAATCAATGAAGAAAGTTGCTGGTACCTTGAAATTAGATCAAGCTCAGTACCGTGAGTTGGAAGCGTTCGCGAAATTTGGATCTGACTTAGATCAAGCAACTAAATCTGTATTGGATAAAGGAGCTCGTAACGTGGAAATCTTGAAACAACGAGAAGGAGATCCAATGTCAGTTGAGAAACAAATTGCGATTATCTATGTTGGAACAAAAGGTTTAATGCAAAAAGTTCCTGTAAACAAAGTAAAAGCGTTTGAAAAAGAATACTTGGATTTCTTAGAGGCGAAACATTCGGATGTATTAGTTGCATTGAAAGCTGGTAAATATACAGACGAGATCACAGATACATTGACAAAAGTTGCTAAAGAATTAGCTGATAAATATTAATTACAAATTCCAAATTACAGATTGCAAATTGTTAATCTGTAATTTGGAATATGAAATTTGCAATTAAAAATGCCAAGTTTAAAGGAAATACGAAATAGAATCACCTCAGTAGGTTCAACAATGCAAATCACTTCAGCAATGAAGATGGTATCTGCTGCAAAGTTGAAAAGAGCGCAAGATGCGATTACACAAATGCGTCCGTACTCTGAAAAACTACAGGAAATTCTTAGCAATTTAAGTGCGACCTTGGATCTTTCTGAAAACGCATTTTCTGATACACGTGAAGTGAAAAACGTATTGATCGTTGGTATTACTTCAAACCGTGGTTTGTGTGGAGGTTTCAATAACAATGTTATTAAACGTGTTACACAATTAGTGAATGAGGAATACAAAGATGCAAATCCACGTGTTCTTTGTTTAGGAAAGAAAATTCGCGATTCATACAAACGTTCTGATGCTTATTTCATTAATGATGCATTAGCGCCTGTAGAAGATATTTTCAATGCATTGAATTTCGAAAACACAACAGTTATTGCAAACGAATTGATGCGCATGTTTACTGCGAAAGAATTCGATAGAGTAGTTGTTGTTTATAACCGTTTCGTGAACGCAGCAACACAAGATGTGCGCACTGAACAATACTTGCCAATCGTTCCAACTGTTCAAGAAGATAATTCATCTGCTGGTGATTATATTTTTGAGCCATCAAAATTGGAAATTGTTGCAGATTTGATTCCTAAATCATTGAAGATTCAATTGTTCAAAGGGTTGTTAGATTCAAATGCAGCTGAACACGGAGCACGTATGACAGCAATGCATAAAGCAACAGATAATGCAAGTGAATTACAGAAAAACTTGAAATTGTCTTACAATAAAGCGCGTCAAGCGGCTATTACAAACGAGATCTTAGAAATCGTTGGTGGTGCTGAAGCATTGAATAGTTAAGAAGTAATTTCAAAAGACATAAAAAAAGCAGTATCGAATTTCGGTACTGCTTTTTTGTTTTTTATAAAATCACTAGTCACTAGTCACTAGTCACTAATCACTAATCGTGCTAACGTAAGCAAAATCCCAAGACCGTATCAATAAATTCATCTGGTGCTTCGGCGTGGACCCAATGTCCAGCCCCTAGAATGGTTTTAATTTCTGAATCAGGAAAAAGTTCTTCCAATTCGTCGATATCTTCATCTAAAATATAATTCGATAATTCACCGCGAATAAACAGCGTAGGAAGCATTACTTCTTGTTCTGGAATACGAGATAGAATATTTTCCATTTCGCGCTCTAATACGCTTAAATTCATTCTCCAAGCCAATTGGCCTTTTTCTTTCCAATACAAATTCTTCAAAAGAAATTGTCGAACGCCTTCCGAGTCAATATGTGCTTTTAAAATTGCTTCTGCTTCACTTCGAACCTTGATCGCATCCAAATCAATCGCATGCATTCCTGCAAGAATATGTTGATGATGCATTGGATAGGCTTTTGCGCCAATATCTACAACAATTAGTTTTTCCAATAAATCTTCATGTTGCTGCGCGAAAAGCATGGCTACTTTGCCGCCCATCGAATGCCCAAGAAGAATCGTTTTCTTTAATCCTAAATCATCATACAATTCTTTTAAATCGTCAACCATTAGTTGATACGAAAAATCATCAGACCAAGGCGAATGACCGTGATTTCTTAAATCAACTAAGATTACGCGATAGTATTCTGCTAATTTCTTTGCGTGTGTTTGCCAATTGTCAGAAAAGCCAAAAAGTCCATGTAAAATGACCATCGGTTGTCCTTCTCCTAATTCGCGGTAATGGATTTTCATTGTGTTCGAATTTCTAAATTTTCAGAGTTCTATTGAGAGCTCAAAAATACGAAGATTTGTTTGTTCACATGAATTTAGTAAAACTCATTTTGGCAGGAATTAAACATTCTATGCAAAGCATATTGTAAGTTTATTTTTTTTTTGTACATTGTAGTTCCACTTTTGTTTGGACTGAAAAAAATGTTTAACCTATTCTTATCTCCTTGTTGAATGTTATTGAACACGTATGAAATTGTAATTCTTTCAATAGGACTTTTTCTAGGCTTACTTCTTTTGATTTTGCTTTTTCGAAAAATGAAAGAACTTGTTATTCAGAAAAATGAATTCAAATCATTGAATACAAGTTTTTTGGATATCGTTAATTCGACAAAAGATAGTTTTGTGTTGTTCGATAATACGAGCACTTTTTCGCATGCCAACAATGAAGCGAATTGGTTTTTGTATGATGTATTGAAAGTTGATAAATCAACATTTAATCTTGAATCCATCTTGAATCAATTCAATGAACTGACTGGTGTAAATGTTGCGGAACAAATTTCAAAAGGTGATTTTTATGAGTTAAGGAATTTGGAAGTCAAAATGGATAATGGTGAGATACTCAATTTCTATTGCCGTATAAATCCTGTTGTTTCCAAAGGTAAAAGACATTATACGTATATTTTAGCGAGAAACATTACAGAGGATATTTTAAAACATCGTATTGCTGATGAAAATGGGTTTTTCATTTCAGAAATTATGAGTTATTCTCGTGATGGATTTATTTCAATACGTAAAGATTATACCATTCAATCCATAAATCCAGTAGCCATTGCTGCATTAAATCTGGGTAATCAATCGACAATAGGTGAATCAATCTTAACACTTTTTCCTGAAATAGAAAATACGGATTTGATTACCAATTGCGAGTATGTTTTGATGCAACAAGAGCCTTTGGAGTTTGAATACTTCTTCGGGCGACAAGCATCATGGTTCAATGTTAAGTTGTTGCCGAATAAATTTGGATTATCATTTTTCTTTTATGAGAACACGAACATGAAAGTGAATTCTGCATTAAACGATGCAGAGCGTTTGGCACTTGAGGATTTTTCAAAAAGGGATGTGAGTTTCTATCAAATTATGGCGAAAACAATAGACAGTATTCAAGTATTGTTTCCAGGAATGTTTTGTGCCATCTATGTTTTGTCTGAAGACGAAAAGGAAATGAAATTCTTTTCTTCTGGTTATTCGACATTTCTTCCTACGGTTCCTAAACCAATTAAAGATGATTTCTTTGGTTTCAGTTATTTGCTTCAGAATAAATTAAAGTTAGAACCGAGTGATGCTTATTTTGATCACTTAAATAGTGTTTTTTCAACGAAACGTTTTTCCACGATTTTTAGTCAACCAATTATCTCAGAAAATACATCGAATGGAATTTTGATTTCCTATTTCGATGGAGATATGAACCATTATTCGAACATTTCGCTTTTACAGGAAAAAACAGGATTCTTAATTAGTAAACTATTCAATTACCGCAAGATCTTTAGAGAATTGGAGAAATTGTCAATCGTTTCTGAAAATTCACAAAAAGCATTTGCTACTATAAATATCGATGAGCGTATAACTTGGTCAAATCGCTCGTTTAATCATCTTTTTGGTTCACTAAGGGAGGAAGTGCTATTTCGTTTCTTCACAGATCTGATAGGGGAAGAAAATACAAGTTTCGATAATTTCACAAAATTAAAATCGGGAGTAGCCAATTTTGAAAATATAAAAATGCGTTTCACGTATTATCGGAAAGACGCAGATCCGAAAGAATTACAATTGATTACACGAACCATCTTTTCTGGAGATGAAATACAATTACTGATTGAAATTGAAGATATCACTGAGCAAGTGAATTATGAGCAAAAACTGGTTCAGGGTAGGGAATTTTTAAAGAAAATTACTGATACGGTTCCTATTGTTTTATTTCAATGTGAGATTGATGATGCCGGTCAATTCAACTTCATGTTCCTAAGTAAAGAAATTGAACGATTTGGTGTTGATTTAACGGTTGAGCGAATTTACAAACGTCCAGAATTAATTTTTAGATTAATTCACCCGGATGATTTACCGCGTGTAATCAATACGATTGAAATTTCTCAAAAAGCGCAAATTACGTGGAATGTAGAGTTCAGACTTGAAGGAAGAGATAATCAATCGATGTGGATTAAAGGAATTGGTGTTCCAGAATTTCAGCCGGATGGAAGTTCACTCTGGTATGGTTATTTTGAAAATATATCTGATAAAAAAGATAAAATTAAAGAGATTGAAGCAATCAATACGCGTTTCTCGTATGCTTCTAAAGCGGTAAATGAGGCCATTTGGGAATGGGATATTGATCAAAACACCTTGTTTTGGAGTGATGGTTTATCCTCTATTTTTGGTTATTTGAGATCAAAGTACCCAACATTGGACAATTTATACGAATACATTCATCCAGATGATTACCAAGATTATGCTATTCAGGTTCAAAAAAACTTGGACAATAAAGAACTTGAGTTATTTAGTATGGAATATCGCTTCAAGAAGCCAGATGGTTATTTTGCGAATATTATCGACAAAGGATATATTATTCGAAATGAACATGGAAAAGCAGAGCGTGTGATTGGTTCTATTAGGGATGTTTCAGAATTGCGATTGTTTGAGAAGAAGAAAAAAGAACTTATTAACGAAACACAGGAGTTTGAACGCAATCAGTTCTCTATGGAATTGCACGATGGACTTGCTCAACAATTGGTTGCACTGAATTTATATATTTCGCATCTGGAAGAGGATATTCCTGTCGATAAAAGAGAAAGGGTAGAAATTTGTAAAAAGATTGTACTTGATAGTCTAAATCAAACAAGGTATTTATGTTACAACCTTTCCCCTCCTGAACTTTCGAATGGTTTAATTGCTGGTTTAAAAGCGCTGTTTGATCGTTTAAATGCCCTGAATGGTATAGATTTTAAATTTGTCTATGACGAATCGTTGTCCAATGAGCTTTTTGAAAGTATCGATATTTACAATGTTTACCGAATCATTCAAGAATTTGTAAACAACTCGCTTAAGCATTCTCAAGGAACAGAAATTTATTGTGAAGTAAGTCATCATCCAAGTCAAAAAGCGATTACGGTTCTTATTAAAGACAATGGTAAAGGATTTGATACGGCCAATGTGAAGTATGGATTCGGAATTCAAAACATACACAAACGAGCTAATTTAGCAAATGCAAAAATTCAAATGAACAGTGGAATTGGTGAAGGCTGCAGTTTAAAGATTAATTTGAACTACGTTTAAGGATTACTTAATTCGTTCTGATTTCTTCACACAAATACGTATTGCCCTTTAGAATTTCATTGATGGCAATTTTAAGTTCTGTTAACGATGAGTTCTTAGTAACATATCCTTTCGCACCCGATTCTAACGCACGATGAATGTATGTTGGCTCTGTATGAATCGTTAAGATAAGGATGGAAAGTGAAGGATTGTTTTTCAATAAAATATCTGTTAACTCCAAACCATTGTATTTTCCTGGTAGGTTAATATCCATTAGAACGATTGAAGGATTAATTTTTTCAATAATCGTTTCAACATCATCTGAATTACGAACAACTTCAACTGTATCAAAACCTTCTTCGAGTAAGGTAGATTGCCAGATATCAGCAATCAGTTTGAAATCTTCTACAATAACAGCTTTTTTCATAATTATTCGTGACCGTTTGAATCAATAATTTTCATAATAGAATCAAAACGAGTGGTTTGTTTCAACATTTTTCAGGGCAAATATCTATATAAACTTTCAATTGAACTACAATTCTGATTTTTTATTTAATAAATGAGTTTTTTGTATTCGTCTGATTGATATGAGATTAGAATTTTTAGTCATTATTCGACAATTTTTGTAATGATGAACTGTATTTCATCCGTTTTTTCATTCGGAAATAATTTAACTTCAAAAGTGCTTTTTTCAAACTGGTACATATAGGGAAGAACATTCGTTTGAGAACGTACACAAGTTTGATGCCAATCAATGAATTTTATGATTGAATCTGTTTGATCCAAAGCGTTATCAACTGAAAATTCGGGTAAGTTAAAAAATGAAGAAACAGCCTGGTTGTAGTAAATTATCTTGAAATCCTTGGAAAGGAGAAGAATCCCTTCTTGTATAAACTGCAAGACATCCTTGAAATGCTCTTGACGCTGATTTAAGAAAAGTTCATTTTTCTTATGTTTAGTTATATCAACATGTCTTATCACGATATGTCCATTGGACTCCGTTAGCTTGGATGCAGTCATTAAAAACCAACGTTCTTCAAACTCCGAATCACATCGATATTCATGTTGAAACATCAATGACTGATTATTAATGATTTGTTCAATTCCGTCCAATACAATTTCAGCATCTGTATCTTTCGAATTTCGCATAGATTCAATCAACGTGTGAAGATAATTTGCTCCGACACCAATTTTTTTTACGTCGTATATTCCATTTTGCTGTGCAAATTCTGTCCAAGCTTTATTAACTTTCAAGATGTACCCATCCTTATCAATAACAGCAATATGTGAATTCAAGGATGAAAGCAAATTGTTCGTGAGCTCTTCGCTATTTTTTAGATTTGTTTCTGCTTGCCATCTGCCAATTTCATTGCTAATTCTAGAAGCTAAAAATTGGATGATGTACTCTTTATTGAAAAGTTCTTTTATTGGTTCTTTATGCATTAACGCTAAGAGTCCAACAATATCATTGTTCTCATTTAAGATTGGCATGCCGATATATCCTTCGATTTCGTGAGTTTTTAAATGTCTATCATTGGGATAGGCTTGGCGGACCTTATTTGGATACACACACATTTTCTTCAACATGATTTTCTCGCAAGGTGTGTCTCTAAGTATATAATTAATTGGTTCAATTTCTTTACCGCTCAAACGCATTGATATCGATTGAACTCTGTTATTTAATTCATCATACCAACCAATCATGGCATAATCAAATTTCAGTACATCGCAGAAATAATGGGTTAAATTCGAAAAGAAGGTGTTCCCAGATTTTATAAATGTACTTTCGTATATCTGTTTTAAAATTGTCTCAGATTGTTTTTTTTCAGTGATTAAATTGCGAATCGACAAATACTGAATTACTTCATTCTTTTCGTTAAATACTGGTGAAATGACAGTATCAACCCAATAATATGTTCCATCTTTTGCTTTGTTTTTTATCTCTCCCCTCCAGATTTCTCCAGAACTTATTGTTGTCCACATTTCTTGAAAGAAATTTTTTGAATGAAAACCTGAATTGACAATACGATGGTTGTGTCCGAGTAACTCAATTTTGGAATATTTAGAGTATTTGCAGAATAGATCGTTTACATAGAGTATGTCTCCTGCTAAATTCGTTAATGAAACGATTGAAGCCGAATTGATGGCTTTTTGAAAAAATCGTTGGTTTTGATTGAGTTGATTGGCGTTTAAACAGAATTCAAACGCTCCTTTTAAGTACGCTTCTCCATTTATCTGATTGATACAAATCTCACCTTGATCAATGACATAGTTCAATTCGCCTATCTGATTATATATTGGATAGACAAACTTATACCTTGGATTTTTTGAGTTTACATTGTTGAATTGACTGAAAAAATGCGCTTTGGAATCAAGTGGAATACATTCAACTAAACTCAGTTGTTCTTTTGATGGAAAAAAATTGTTAGGTGCTAACTCTATAAAGAGATGATCATTTGTAAATTGACGCGTATATGAAATGGTTAAATTACTAGAAATAAATCCTTGATTGTGGGCATTGTCATTCGGCTTACTAGTTTTCATGTAATAGAGCGTTTAGGTTCACCCAATTTAAACCGTTAAGCCTTTTGAGTGGTAGTTGAATGTAATGACATTTCTTTAAATTCAGGGGTTAGATGAATGAAACATTTGTATGATTGACTGAAAGTACACTGTGATTGAGTATTTTAAGTTTTTGGAAAATAATTTCAAATAGTTGAACCTTAGTTCAATATTATTGTTCTTAGTTACAGTTGAATTTATTAAATTTGGGATGAATTGAAGAGTAACCACTATGGAAAATGAAATCAGAGTACTGATCGTTGATGATCATAAATTGATTGCCGAAGCATGGTCTTCGCTTTTGGAGCATGTTGAAGGAATAAAGGTTATCGGAACTGCAGATAATGCTCAAGATGCTTTTGATTTTTGTCTAGAACATAAGCCAGAAATTGTATTAATGGATATCAATCTTAAAGGCGGAAGCAATGGATTAGAAGCGACTGAGAGAATTCACAACAGTTTAGCTAAAACTAGAGTTATTGGTCTTTCATTGCATGATGACATTTCATTCGTTAAGAAATTTTTGTCTATTGGAGCAAAGGGTTATCTTACGAAAAACACGAATAAAACAGAATTGGTAGAAGCGATTATGAAAGTTCATCAAGGTGAATCTTATATTGCTGCTGAAATAAAAGATCGTTATTTTACTTCTTTGCTGGATATCAATAATACAGAGTCCAAAAAAGAGCTGACATTAAAGGAAATTGAAATTGTTAAGTTGATCACTCAAGGATTTACGTCTAAAGAAATTGCTGAGAAGATTTTTGTTTCGCCGCGTACCGTTGAAACTCACCGTCATAATATTTTGAAGAAATTGAATATTCCGAATGCGGCTCAGTTAAGTAGTTGGGCGAAGGAAAAAGGCTATATGTGATTTTAAATCACCTTCATCATTTTTAAAATCCTGATTTATTCAGGATTTTTTTTTGTTAAAACAAAAAAAGCCATGAACGAACGTCATGACTTTTTAACCTAAACCTATGTCTAGTCCTGAAATAGCGATACACAATTTTTTATCGTTATGGAAAAAGGAGAAAAAAGCTTTTATATAAAGCGAAGTCAGAAAGACTATTCGATGTCTTTTAAATTATCTGTTGTTCA
>JBDKHH010000207.1:0-12899 GCA_039797785.1 Bacteroidota bacterium
CGAAGGTCGGGATAATTTTCCTTGATTGAACGCACCAAGGCTTCAATTGTGGCACCTGTTGTTACGACATCATCGACAATTGCGATGTGTTGATAGACTTTTGAACGTTTGCGCAAATCAAAATTGTTCACTACGTTATCCCAACGGGCAAAGCGATTCTTGCGTGTTTGACTTCCTGTATGTGTTTTCTTTTTAAGAAAATGTGTATCAACATCAATATTCAGTATTTCTCCAATTCCTTTTGCAAGTTGCTCACTTTGGTTATAACCACGATCAAATTCCTTTTTTGGGTGAATAGGAACTGGAATAAGTGCATCGATTGTCGAAAAATGTTCTAAATCCTTGACTTTTAAACCAATTAACTTTCCAAATTCGACACCAACTTGTGGATTAGACTTATACTTTAAAGCATGCAGAATTTTCTGTGATGACTTCCCTTTTTCGAAAAACAAGAGTCCGAAAGTTGATTCAATCAAGACGCGTCCCCAGAAGAGTTTATCTAAAGAAGTTGGTTCTATGTATTTTTCATAATGTGTAAAATCCATTTCTGTATGACAAAACGAACAGATCGATTTGCTGTCTTTTGCCAATTCTTCATCACAAATTAAACAGCGATTTGGATAAATCAAATGACTAATTGGGTCGATAATATTCAACCAATTTTTTAGTCCAAAATCACGCTTTCTTAGGTCCTTGTTCATTTAAAAAATCTATAAACAATTTTGTGTTTAAAATAACAAAAATTAATTCTTGACTTAGGTGTAAAAGTGCGTTAAATTTATAGAACAAATCCCAAACATCTTTGATTTCAGCGGTTTGACGAAAGGAAATAATTTATCGACAAAATGCGGTGTTGTTTCTGTGAATATCTTTCGTCAGGGTGTTAATAAACTTGTGAAGGTTTGTTACCAAAGGGTTTCCGAATTGTAATGTTAATAACATTGAAAATTTGTGAATTTCTTTAATTGCGATTGGGAAGATTTTTGACAATTTTTGTATGCCTCAAATAAACGAAATACACTTGGCTTCACTGACCAGATTTCACACTGAGAGGAAACAACAAATTTTGACGATGATCAAAACAGGTGAGAAATACACATTTCTGACACTGGGATAATACGTACAAAAACGAACAACAAAAATAAAATGGCACAAGTAGAACCAATATTAGAATCCAACAACAGTCGATTCGTTCTGTTTCCAATACAGCACGATGACATCTGGGCGTTCTATAAAAAAGCTGAAGCTAGCTTTTGGACAGCAGAAGAGATTGATTTGTCTCCCGATTTAATTGACTGGGATACGAAATTGAATGACGATGAGCGTCATTTCGTTAAACATGTATTGGCATTTTTCGCAGCATCAGATGGTATTGTGAACGAAAATTTAGCAGAGCATTTCTTATCAGAAGTTCAATACACTGAGGCGAAATTCTTTTATGGTTTTCAAGTAACAATTGAGAATATTCACTCTGAGACTTATTCTTTGTTGATTGATACATATATCAAGGACACAGCAGATAAAAATTATTTATTTAACGCTATTGACACAATTGATTGTGTTCGTAAAAAAGCTGAATGGGCTTTGCGTTGGATTGACAATGGTTCTTTCGCAGAGCGTTTGGTTGCATTCGCTGCGGTTGAAGGTATTTTCTTCTCTGGTTCTTTTTGTTCAATTTTCTGGTTGAAGAAAAGAGGCTTGATGCCAGGACTTTCTTTCTCTAATGAGTTGATTTCTCGTGATGAAGGTTTGCATTGTGACTTCGCATGTTTGTTATACAACAATCACTTGGTAAATAAATTACCAAAACAACAAGTGCAAGAAATCATTATGAATGCAGTTGAAATCGAAAAAGAATTCGTTACGGATGCATTACCAGTGAAATTAATTGGAATGAACAGTGACTTGATGGCACAATACATTGAATTCGTTGCTGACCGTTTATTAACGGAACTTGGAAACGAAAAAGTGTACAACGCTACAAACCCATTCGATTTCATGGACATGATTTCAATTCAAGGAAAAACAAACTTCTTTGAGAAACGTGTTGCTGAATACCAGAAAGCTGGTGTAATGGCAGGAAAAGACAATCAAACTTTTAGTCTAGACGAAGAGTTTTAAAATATACCACGATTACTATAAAAAAAATAAACGAGCGCCCATGTATGTAGTTAAAAGAGACGGAAGAAAAGAAGCCGTTAAATTTGATAAAATTACCGCACGCATTATAAAAATGTGTTACGGACTTGACCCACTAGTTTCTCCAGAAGCTGTGGCAATGAAAGTTATTGAAGGAATTTATGATGGAGTAACAACAACGGTTTTGGATAACCTTGCTGCTGAAGTTGCTGCCGCTAAAACAATTGATCACCCAGATTACGCTTTATTAGCATCGCGTATCGCTGTTTCGAATTTACACAAGGAAACGAAAAAAACGTTCTCTGAAGTAATCGAAGACATGTACAAATACATCGATCCTAAAACAGGACAAAATGCTTCTTTAGTTGCTGAAGATGTGTACAATGTGATTATGGATAATAAAGATGCCTTGGATTCAAGCATTATTTATGACCGTGATTTCCGTTACGATTATTTCGGATTCAAAACATTGACACGTTCATACTTAATGAAATTGGAAGGTCAAATTGTTGAACGTCCACAACAAATGTTAATGCGTGTTGCTGTTGGTATCCACAAAGAAAACATTCAAGATGCGATTAAAACGTATAACTTGATGTCTGAAGGTTGGTTTACACACGCAACTCCAACATTATTTAATTCAGGTACGCCAAAACCTCAAATGTCATCTTGTTTCTTGTTAACAATGAAAGATGATAGCATCGAAGGGATTTATGATACATTGAAGTCTTGCGCTCAGATTTCTCAATCAGCTGGTGGTATCGGTTTAGCTATTCACAATATCCGTGCAACGGGTTCATATATCAAAGGAACAAACGGTACATCAAATGGTATCGTTCCAATGCTAAGAGTTTTCAACGATACTGCTCGTTACGTTGACCAAGGTGGAGGTAAAAGAAAAGGTTCTTTCGCAATGTATATCGAACCATGGCATGCTGATGTATTCGATTTCTTGGACTTGAAAAAGAACCACGGAAAAGAAGAACAACGTGCGCGTGACTTATTCTTCGCGTTATGGATTCCAGATTTATTCATGAAACGTGTGAAAGAAAACGGAGATTGGACATTAATGTGTCCTCACGAATGTCCAGGTCTTTCTGATACACATAGTGCTGCATTCGAAGAATTGTACACACGTTACGAAAGAGAAGGAAAAGGTCGTAAAACGATTAAAGCACAAGATTTATGGTTCAAAATTTTGGAATCACAAATTGAGACAGGAACACCATATATGTTGTACAAAGATGCTGCAAATGCAAAATCTAATCAACAAAACTTGGGTACGATCAAATCTTCAAACTTATGTACGGAGATTATTGAGTACACTGCTCCAGACGAGGTTGCAGTTTGTAACTTGGCTTCGTTGGCTTTACCAAAATATGTTACTGAGAACGGAACGTTTGACCACGATAAATTATTCGAGGTAACGTACCAAGCAACAATGAACTTAAATAGAATCATTGACGGGAATTACTACCCAGTTGAGGAAGCACGTAATTCAAACATGCGTCACCGTCCAATTGGATTAGGTGTTCAAGGTTTGGCTGATGCATTCATTTTAATGGGCTTACCATTCGAGTCTGAAGAAGCACGCGCATTGAACCGTGAGGTTTTCGAAACAATCTATTATGCGTCGATGACAGCTTCTAAAGATTTAGCGAAAGTTGAAGGTCCATACCAATCATACGCAGGTTCTCCTGTTTCTAAAGGAATTTTCCAATTCGACATGTGGGGAGTTACTCCAACAAGTCGTTGGGAATGGGATGTGTTGAAAGAAGAAGTTATTAAACACGGAGTTAGAAACTCATTGTTGTTAGCGCCAATGCCAACGGCTTCAACTGCTCAAATCCTTGGAAACAACGAATGTTTTGAACCATATACATCAAACATCTATACACGTCGTGTACTTTCAGGTGAGTTTATTATCGTAAACAAACACTTATTGAAAGACTTAGTGAAAGAAGGTTTGTGGAACAAAGAAATGCGTCGTAAAATCATGCAAGAAAATGGTTCTGTTCAAAACATCAACGAAGTTCCACAACGTTTGAAAGATCTTTACAAAACTGCTTGGGAAATTTCTCAAAAAGCAATTATTGATCAAGCAGCAGATCGTGGAGCGTACATTTGTCAATCACAATCTTTGAACATTTTCATGGAGAACGCAAACTTCGGAAAATTGACTTCAATGCACTTCTACGGATGGGAAAAAGGATTGAAAACAGGAATGTACTACTTGAGAACGAAAGCAGCAACTGACGCAATCAAATTTACAGTTGACAAAGCTGTGGTTGCTGAACCAGAAGTTTCTATCGCAAGCATCGAGGAGCAACAAGCCGCAATCGCATGTTCTTTGGACAATCCAGACGCATGTGAGATGTGTTCTGGCTAGAAGCGGCGTTAGCCGGTTATAGGCGGAACTGAATCCGACGCAGTCAAATGTGTTCTGGCTAGAAGCGCTTTTGAATAACTAAAAAAAGGAAGATTTAAATTTTCCCGATAATATTCTTGTGGCTGTTAATAATTGTGCCGTTTTTATTTTAGCACAAGAGCAAAACCCCGAAGTTAATCTTTGGGGTTTTTTGTTGTTTAAATAATTTAATTACCTTTATTCTATGTACAACAACTAAATTGATCAAAATGAAAAAAGCAGTTAAAACCATAGCCATTTTTAGTTTCCTTTTCGTGTTAATTGCGGCTTGTTCAAAGGAAAAAAGAATAGAAAATCACTTGTATAAACAGGGAGGAGTTTGGTATATTAATTCTTGGACAGAAAGTGGTTCTGAAAATGGTATTGAATCTTATAACTATACATATTCAAATCCAGGAACATTCGTTTTTGAGAAAAACGGGACAGGTATTTTAACGATGGATGGTGATGTTATGGCATTTTTTTGGTCAAATACGAAAGATCAAATAACTATAGTAATTGATTCTGAAGGGATTGTTTTTGACATTATAGATGATTCAAAAAAGAAATTGGAATTGGAGTTCACCAGAACTGAAATCACTTCAGGAACCACTTATAAAGATGTAATTAATATTAAACTTGATAAAAAATAGCATATCGAAATGAATAGAATTATTTTATTTAGCCTATGGACATTGAGTGTTTTAGCATCTTGTTCAAAAGAAAAAAGAATTGAAAATCACCTAAGTCGAAAAGAAGGAATTTGGTATATCAACAAATTGACAGAATTGGACTATAAAGATGGCAATCAAACGGACATGTACGTTTTAATGAATCTGGGATTTTTTCAATTTCAAGAAAGTGGAACGGGAACAATTACCTCCAATGGATATATTGAATCATTTAATTGGTCAAATACAAAAGATCAAATTTCATTAGAATCAGATGGGACAACTGTCTATTTCAAAATTGTGGAAGAATCAAGAAAGTTTATGACATTGAATTATGTTGAAACTGAGACCGTTGGTTCATCAATTTATACTTATGATTTGACCTATGAATTGGAAAAAAAGTAGAAAATCCTAAAAAACACCTCATGTGATTTCAAGAGGTTTATTTTCACTCTTTCTCCCTCCACGCTTTTTCAACCACGGTTAATTCTTCATAGAATTCTTCACCAAAGGCACGCGTAATAGGTTCTTTTAGAAAGCGGAAAACAGGTACATCTAATTTCTCACCACAATCACAAGCTGGTGCACAAATGGGCCAATGATCATACGTTAATGCTTTCAATTCATTGAATTGCTTTACGCGAATCGGGTATAAATGACAGGAAATAGGTTTTTTAAAATCTGTTTTCCCATCTAAATAGGCTTGTTCAATCGAACATTTGGTAATATTATTCTCGTCAAAGTAAACAAACGCACATTCTCCTCCATTTACTAAAGTGGTAACAGGTTCATTGTCTTCATCCATGTAAAATACGCCTGAAGCTTCAACGGCTGCTCGTCCTTCTGGACGCATATACGGATAAATCACCTCTAACTCTTCCTCGATAATATCGATTTCGTCAAAGCTCAAGGGTGCTCCAGAATCACCTTCAATACAACATGCGCCTTTACACGCATTCAAATCACACACGAATTTCTTCTCGAATAGTTGGGTGGAAACTACCTTGTCTTTTACTTCTATTAACATGAAAAAAGTTTAGGCAAAGTTCACAAAATAATGGCTTCATAAAAACATATTTGATTGATAATGTTGGATTTTACAAAAAAAGACCTATCTTTGTGCCGTATTTAAGAAATATCGAGACAGAATGAGGGGACGAAAGTCCCCTCTTTTTATAAGTTATGATTAGTAAAAAAAAGGTACTGGAATTAATCGATGAGCGCATCGCAGAGTTAAACAACGGCTTGTTTGTTGTTGAGCTTACCATCTCTTCTAACAATGTGATTCACGTTGAATTAGACAAGCATGAAGGAAATGTTGCAATCAATGATTGTATGTCCGTTTCTCGAAATGTTGAGCATAACTTAGACCGAGAAGATGAAGATTTTGAATTACACGTTTCTTCAGCTGGTTTAGACAAACCGTTTCGCGTTTTAGCACAATACACAAAAAACATCGGGAAAGAAGTAAAGGTTGTGTTGCACAACGGTTCCAAATTAGAGGGAATCTTGAAGGCAGCAACTGATGCCGAAATCACGTTAGAAACTTCTCGAATGGAAAAACCTGAAGGGAAGAAGAAAAAGGAATTAATTGTGGAAGAACATATTTTTCCACTTGATCAAATAAAGGACACAAAAATTGTTATTTCATTTAAATAGGTAACCATGAATAGCCTTGAATTAGTTGAATCGTTTTCGGAATTCAAAGAATTGAAAAGCATCGACAAACAAACGATGCAACATGTATTGGAAGACGTATTCCGAGCAATGTTAAAAAAGAAATTCAACACGGATGAGCACATCGATATCATTGTAAACATTGATAAAGGTGACGTTCAAATTTTCTTGAATAAAGAAATCGTTGACGACGGTGAAGTTGAAGATCAAAATACAGAAATCGCTTATTCTGACGCAATTAAAATTGAGCCAGATTTCGAAATCGGTGAAGAGGTAACGGAAGAGTTTAAATTCGGTGACTTCGGTCGTCGTAACATCTTATCGTTGCGCCAAAACTTGATCTCTCGTATTATGGAACTTGAAAAAGACCATTTATACAAAGTGTACAAAGAGCGTATCGGTGAAATCGTTACAGGTGAAGTGTACCAAGTTTGGAAGAAAGAAATTATGGTATTGGATGATGAAGGAAATGAGTTGATATTACCTAAATCAGAACAAATTCCATCAGATTACTTTAAGAAAGGTGAAGCTGTTCGTGCAGTTGTTGCGAAAGTTGACATGCGTAACAGTTCTCCGGTAATTATCTTGTCTCGTACAGCTCCTGAATTCCTTGAGCGTTTGTTCGAACTTGAAGTTCCTGAAGTATTTGACGGATTAATTACAATTAAGCGTATCGTACGTGAACCAGGTGAAAGAGCAAAAGTTGCTGTTGAATCTTACGATGACCGTGTGGATCCAGTTGGAGCATGTGTTGGTATGAAAGGATCTCGTATTCACGGAATTGTTCGTGAGTTGAGAAATGAAAACATTGATGTGATTAACTTCACAACAAACCCTCAATTATTAATTCAACGTTCGTTGTCTCCAGCAAAAATTTCGTCTATCGAAATTAGCGAAGAAGATAAACGTGCGAAAGTTTTCTTAAAACCAGATCAAGTGTCATTGGCAATTGGTAAAGGTGGACACAACATTAAGTTGGCAGGAAAACTGTGTGGATATGAATTAGACGTTTACCGTGAAGGTGAAGTGGATGTAGAAGACGTAGATTTAGAAGAATTTGCTGATGAAATCGATAGCTGGATTATCGATGAATTGAAAGCAATTGGATGTGATACTGCGAAATCTGTGTTAGAAATTAGCCCAGAGCAACTTGTACAAAGAACAGACTTGGAGCAAGAAACAATTGATGAAGTATTTAGAATTCTACGTGCTGAATTCGAATAAATAGCATAAAGCGTAACTTGTTACAAACTACTGAATAAGTAAAAACGAAGGACACATAATTATATGGCCGGAAAACCAATAAGATTAGGAAAAGCAGCTGGAGAACTCAATGTTGGGATCTCCACGCTTGTTGAATTCCTTGACTCAAAAGGAATAAAGATTGATGTAAACCCTAACACAAAGTTAGAAGGTGAGCATTATGATATTCTACAAACTGAATTCGCTGCTGATCAAACGATGAAAGAGAAATCTAAGTTCTCAGCAGTAAAGCGCGAAAAGCGCGAAACAATCTCCATTAGAGATTCAAAACAAGACGAGGCGCCTCAAAAATCGGATGATGAAGATGATTCAGATCCAATCAACATGGAGGAAATTAAACGCAACGTTTTTGAAGAACCTCAAAAAGTGGTAGAAGAAAAGCAACCAGAAGTTGTTGCTACGCCTGAACCAGTTGCTGCACCAGTTGTGGAAGCGGCTCCAGAGGTTGTTGAAAAACCAGAGGTTTCTGAAGCAAAAACAATCGGTGAAGGGGATGTTCAAGTGCAAGTGATTGGTAAAATCGACTTGGATAAATTGAACACAAAAACGCGTCCTGATAAGAAAAAATATCAGCACGAAGAACCAGCTAAACCAGCTCCAGTGGTTGAAAAACCAAAAGCTGTTGAGCCAGTTGCTGTAGTGAAACCAGTAGAAGAAAAACCTGAGCCAGAAGCGCCACGTGAAATCGAAACAATTCGTGTTGAACGTAAAGTGTTGACAGGTCCAACGGTTCTTGGTAGAATTGAATTACCAGTTGATCGACCAAAAACGTCGAACAAACCAGGTTCTAACGCTGCTGCAGACGCACGCAAGAAACGTAAAAGAATTAAGAAAGTTGATCCAAATGCTCCAGCACCAGCACCAGGATCGGCAACTCCAGCAAAACCAGGAGGTTATCAAGGTAACCAAGGGGCTGGAAATAAAAACTTTAAGAAAGGTGGCGCTGCTTCTAAATTTGATAAACCTGAAATCAAAGAAAAAGATATTCAGAAAGAGATCAAGGATACATTAGCGCGTCTTTCGAATCAAGGTGGTAAATCCAAAGCATCTAAAAACCGTCGTGCAAAACGTGATTACGTAGCACAACGTCGTCAAGATGAAATGGAAGCTGCTGAAATGGAAGAAAAAGTATTGAAATTGACGGAATTCGTTACAGTTTCAGAACTTGCTTCTATGATGAATACGCAACCTACAGCTGTAATTTCAGCATGTATGTCCTTGGGTATTTTTGCTTCTATCAATCAACGTTTGGATGCTGAAACAATTCAAATCGTTGCTGACGAGTTTGGTTTCGAAGCACAATTCGTTAGTGCTGAAGTTCAGGAAGCAATTCCAGTAGTTGAAGATAAAGAAGAAGATTTAGTAGATCGTCCACCGATTATCACTGTAATGGGTCACGTTGACCACGGTAAAACATCCTTATTGGATAAAATCCGTAACGCCAACGTAACTGCAGGTGAGGCCGGAGGAATTACACAGCATATTGGTGCATATTCGGTGACATTGAAAGATGGTCGTAAAATGACATTCTTAGATACACCGGGTCACGAAGCCTTTACAGCGATGCGTGCACGTGGTGCTCAAATTACCGATGTTGCAATTATCATTGTTGCTGCGGATGATGACGTGATGCCACAAACGAAAGAGGCAATCTCTCACGCTCAAGCTGCTGGCGTACCGATGGTGTTCGCAATCAATAAAATAGACAAACCAGGAGCTAATCCAGATAAAATTAGAGAGCAATTATCTCAAATGAATATCTTGGTGGAAGACTGGGGTGGTAAATACCAAGTGCAAGAAATCTCTGCAAAACAAAACGTGAACATCGACGCATTGTTGGAGAAAGTATTGTTAGAGGCAGAATTATTAACGCTTCGTGCGAATCCAAATAAAAACGCATTAGGTACAGTAATCGAATCTTCTTTGGATAAAGGAAAAGGTTACGTAACGAATATGTTGGTGGAAGCAGGAACGTTGAAAATTGGTGATATTGTTCTTGTTGGTAGAAACTATGGTCGTGTTCGTGCAATGCACGATGAGCATGGTGCAAGCATCAAAGAAGCTGGACCATCGAAACCAGTATCGATTCTTGGGATCAATGGCGCGCCAAGTGCGGGTGATAAATTCCACGTAATGGATGAAGAGCGCGAAGCGAAAGCAATCGCAACGAAACGTGAGCAATTGTATCGTGAACAAGGTTTACGTACAACGAAACATATTACATTGGATGAAATTGGTCGTCGTTTGGCGATTGGAGACTTTAAAGAGTTGAACATCATTGTGAAAGGTGACGTGGATGGTTCAATCGAGGCATTATCTGACTCGTTGTTGAACTTATCAACTCCAGAAATTCAAGTAAACATTGTACACAAAGGAGTTGGAGCTATTTCTGAGGCGGATGTGAATCTTGCTTCGGCATCAGATGCAATCATCATCGGATTCCAGGTTCGTCCATCGTTGTCAGCGCGTAAATTAGCCGAAAATGAACAAATTGATATTCGTTTGTATTCAGTTATCTACAAAGCAATCGATGAAATCAAATCTGCGATGGAAGGAATGTTATCACCAGACATCGAAGAAAAAATCGTTGGTTCTGCAGAGATTCGCGAAACATTCGATATCACGAAAGTTGGTACAATTGCAGGATGTTATGTGTTGGATGGTATCATCAAACGCAGCAACAAAGTGCGTATCATCCGTGACGGTATCGTAATTCATTCAGGTGTACTTGGATCATTGAAACGATTCAAAGACGACGTGAGAGAAGTGAAAAACAACTACGAATGTGGTTTAAATATTGATAAGTTCAATGATATCAAAATTGGTGATATTGTTGAGTCTTACGAAGAAGTTGAAGTTGCAAGAAAATTGTAATTTCTACTTAATTGAAAAGAAAAGCCTTCCATTTTGGGGGGCTTTTTTGATTATTTAACAGTTTGAACGCAATATGAATTCGTTATTACTGATTATTCAGTAACTTTGCGTGAACATTTAAAAATAGAAACCATGATTTTAGGAGTTTTTGGTCCTTGGCAAGTAATTATCATTTTGGCAGTTGTGCTTTTATTATTCGGTGGAAAGAAAATTCCAGAATTGATGAAAGGACTTGGACAAGGGGTGAAGGAATTTAAAGATGCTTCAAAAAGCAGTGAAGCTGCAAAAGAAGAGCCTAAACAAACAGAGGAGAAAAACTAATAAATTCTTTCCCAATGTATAAAACATTTGCTGAAGTAAAAACTGCCCTTGCTTCGGGTAGTACTGTTTTGGAAATAGTTGAAGGCTATCTTAATGCTATTCAGCAAAATTCTGATTTAAATGCCTTTTTGGAGGTGTTTGAAAATTCGGCAAAAGAAAAAGCAATTGAAGTTGATGCAAAACGTAAAGCAGGAAATGCGGGACGTTTAGCTGGAATGGTGATTGGTTTAAAAGATAATCTTTGTTATGCAGGTCATAAAGTTACAGCCTCTTCTAAAATATTAGAAGGATTTGAATCTTTATTTACAGGAACAGCAGTTCAACGATTATTAGATGAGGACGCAGTAATTATCGGTCGATTAAATTGTGATGAATTTGCAATGGGTTCGTCCAATGAAAATTCTGCTTTCGGTCCCGTTAAAAATTTCTTGAATAAATACCTTGTTCCTGGTGGATCTTCAGGTGGTTCTGCTGTTGCAGTTTCAGCAGGACTGTGTACAGCAACATTGGGTAGTGATACAGGTGGGTCTATTCGTCAACCGGCATCATTTACTGGAACGTATGGTTTAAAACCAACGTATGGTCGCATTAGTCGCTACGGTTTAATTGCATACGCTTCTTCGTTCGATCAAATTGGGCCATTTACAAATTCATTAGAAGATTCTGCTTTGCTATTAGAAATAATGGCTGGAGAAGATGAGTTCGATTCAACTGTTTCGAGCAGACCTGTTGATGCATATTCAACTATTGAAACAATTCAACCAAAGAAAATCGCAGTTATTCAAGAAAGTTTGCACACGGAAGGAATTGATCCTGAAGTGGTAGCGAAAATGGAGGATACGATTACAAAATTAAAAGCTGATGGACACGAAGTTGAATTTGTTTCGTTTCCATACTTGGAATACATGGTTCCAACGTATTACGTTTTAACTACAGCTGAAGCATCTTCGAACTTATCACGTTTTGATGGTGTTCATTTTGGTCACAGAAGTTCAAGCGCTGTTGGTGTTGAACAAACCTATAAAAAATCGCGTTCTGAAGGATTTGGTCCTGAAGTTCAAAGAAGAATCATGGCTGGAACATTCGTTCTATCTCATGGATATTATGATGCTTTTTACACGAAAGGACAAAAAGTTCGACGTGTATTGAAAAATAGAACAGAAGAAATTTTAAGTCAATACGATTTGATTTTACTTCCAACAACGCCTTCAACAGCGTTTGAATTAAATGCAGTGAAAGATCCAATTCAGATGTATTTGCAAGACATTTTTACAGTTCATGCAAACTTGACTGGACATCCTGCAATATCACTTCCGCTTGGTAAACACTCAAATGGAATGCCGTTCGGAATTCAAGTAATGGGGAAAAATTTCGGTGAAAAAGACCTATTTAACTTTTCATCTTACTTGGAAAAATTAGCTTAAGCTTATGATTAAATTGAAACTCATCTTTTTCTCATGCATCTTTGCTCTTGCAGCAAATGCCCAAACGCCTGCTCATTTAGTTCGTCCAGGCGATACCTTGAAAAAAGATGCGTTTATCAATAC
>JBDKHH010000208.1:0-14705 GCA_039797785.1 Bacteroidota bacterium
AATGAAAGTTACCAAACGCTCCAACTGGGATGTTGAAACTGTAAAAATGTTTTTCATAAAATAGAAAATCACCATAGAAGCCATTTTCCGGGTCCAAACAAAAATCAGCACCTATTGAAAAACCGATGCCAATATATTTGGCGATTCCAAATTCACCCTTGAAGGATAATTGTGTTGAAATTGGTTTGAAATTACCTTTTAGTGCTTTGTTATTCTCTGGATACCAAGTGTTGTATTTTGATACACCTAATCCAATTGATAATTGTTTGCTACCTTTTCCTCCAAAGGCTTGAGCATTAGAGTTGAACGTGAAAAAAAGGCAATAGAATAAACAGAATAAATAAATTTTTCTCATGAATTTTTGTTTAGGATGTTAGCACTTCTCATCAGTATTTTCTGATGAATAGGTGAACTAAATGGTTGTTGTGTAATTTACAATTTGACGAATTTGATAGGTGTTTCGCCATTTAGTACAGCAAAATAAACACCTTGTTTTAAGCTAGAACAATCAATTGATTCGCAGCTTGTACAGCTAATTTCGATTTCGCCTAAGGAGTTAATAATTTCAATTTTATCTATTGAAATTGTGCTGTTATCAATCGTCAAGATTGAATTGACTGGATTCGGAGATAAATGTAATTGAGCGCTTGTTTTTTCATCAATGGACAGTTCTTCGTTAAGAAACACATTCCAAATTGCTTGCGTTCCATTCTCCGCTGTAATTGTGTATTGAACAGTATTTCCGTTTGAAAAATCGGTTGGCATTAAATTATATTCCCAAGGTAAAGGTGTGGCACTTGATCTAAAACTGGTTGTGTAATGGGTATTTACCATTGTCATGTCATAAGCAGCTGGCACCGTAATGTTTACTGTCTTGGATGTGTTGTCAATACTTGAATTACCGATTTGATTATCAACAGTAAAACTTTCAAAATCGTTTCCTGTCAAAAGTGTTCGTGCGTATTTTACAAATCTACCATTTGAACCATCTGCGCAATAGATCGAACCATTTGAGTTGCAATTTAGCCCCCAAGGACCATTTGTATATCCGAAATCACTGTACGTTTGAGTACTTGTTCCGTTAAGATCGTAGGCAACTACTTTTCCGATTGAAGCAACTAAATCAAGCATTGAAACATAAACGTGTGCTCCATATGTTTTGTTAATCGATAAATCTAAAGGAGAAAAAGTCCCAGTGCTAATTTCATCAACAAAGGTTTGTGATGCTACGTCGTAGATCATCACTTTTTGCGTACCAAAACAAGCGATGTAAATTGTTCCGTTTGCAATTGCCACAGATTTAGGATTTGAACCATTTGGTAGTGTTAGAAAATCAGTAATTATGGCATTTGCTGCGTTTGTTGGATTTTCTATTTTGATAATTCTGTTATTAGCATCATCGGCAATGTAAACATTGTTTTGATCGTCAAAGTCTATTCCACGTGCATTGTTAAATCCAGAACCAAGTACATTTCCGATATCTCCAGCAGTATAACTTGCTATTTCATTCATGAAGGTGTCAAATACGCGCAATTTACCACCAGCATTTTCCGTTTCCATAATGAAAAGATTTCCAGCTATTGAATGATCGTAGGCAAGAGCTTCAACTCCTATGAAACCTGTATAATCAGTTCCTGATGCATTACTTTCAAAATCTGCAAGCGTGTTGTAAATACGCACTTTAGTTTGTGAGCCATAGTTGTAAGATGCATCATACCAAGAAACTGCCACTTTTTCTGGAGAACCAATTTGTGAAGTTTGATATGTCGAAATGGCAACTGGAACCATGGTGTTTGCACCAACAACTATATTTCTTCCTGATAAAAGTGTTTTAGCACTATTTAAAGGGTAATCAAATGTTTGTGCATTTAATCCAATGGATAAAAATGCAGCGAATGTGTATAGAATTTTTTTCATAGAATTATTGATTATAGCTTATTGAATTTAGAAACCTCATTTTTGTTCACTCTTATGAAGTAAGAACCGCTTTCTAAATCAGAGCAATTAATAGATGAAGTGTTTGTAGAAGTTTTTACTACCTGACCAACTTGATTAATGATTTCAATTGATTCAACTTGCTGATTTTTACTTTCGATGTTCAATACATCTACAACTGGATTTGGAAACACGGAAAAATCAGTGTTTGCGTTATTTTCTGAAATACCAACTCCGTTTGAAGTGTATTGACTGGCAAACATGGCACTACCAAAAGCTCCAAAATTATTGATGCGTCCACCTAAAATTAATTTTGAGCCATCAATAAGTAAAGAATTTCCATTAAAATCAAAACCCGGATTTGTTGAGATTGTAAAATAGTTTTGGTTTGCTCCATAATTAAAATCGTTGTCAAATCCTAAATCACTATCTCGACTTTCTAAATAAGCATTCGCACCTGAATTGCCACAAGAAAAAATGTGATTTCCAGAAATAACAACATCTGTTAACTCTGTTGCGTTAGGTGATGGTGAATAAGATATTAGACCTAAAGTATTTGTCAATTTTGCTGTAAAACCAATTGAAGAAGCAGTTTCAGATTTACCCACCGCAACAATAGAAGCATCAGCAGGATTTTCTGCAACTGCATAAAAAGTAATAGGTTCTAAAAAATCTCCTATTTTAAATGGTGTAAAGGCAGAATTTGTTGATCCTGTTGCTGAGTTTAAAACAGCAATATATCCTTCTGCAGTTGAATTGATATGACCAACAATGATTAAGCCTAAAGAACTATAAATCATGTCCCAAACATATTGATTTGTTCCTCCAGAAATAGCAGGATAATTAAAACCGCCCATTCCAAAAGAATTATCATAAGCCAATGATAAATCTGTTTTTACGATAAGGTTTAAGACCTCTCCTCCAGCAAGTTGTTGATAGCCTCCATAATACAAGGAAGTTCCATCTGTTGTGATTGCATTCAACCAGTTTTTATCTGTAATTGGCAATAAATTATGTGTTTTTACTTTAGTGGTTAAGTCAATTTGTCCAACAAAACCTTGAGCCACCATTGTCAATGGTTCAAATTGAAAACCAGTATAATACAATATTCCATTCTGAACTAAAGCATCAGTAACAAATTCATCAGAACCTGAACCGCTTTGGTATTGATCAACTTCATTTCCAGAAGGATCAATTTCAAAATAACCAACATCTAGATCATCACCATTATTAGTGTACCGAACGCTACCAACCATTAAGGTATTTCCATTCGGAAGTTTTAGCAGTTTTTTACAATCATCTGTTACATTTCCCAAATTTGGAACTGAGTTCATACTGGTTCCAACAAAAAATCCGTCAGGAGATGGACCAAAAGAAGCATCTAAAGAATATTGTGCTTTCGAATGATTAACCGCAAATGCTATAAAGCAAAAAAGTAGTGTTTTTTTCATAATAATTTATTCTTAAAAATTACAATTTATTGAATTTAGAAACCTCATTTTTGTTCACTCTTACGAAGTAAGAACCGCTTTTTAAATCCGAACAATCAATTGAATACGAGTTAGTTGTTGATTTTACTACTTGACCAATTTGATTCAAAATTTCAATTGATTCAACTTTTTGATTTTTACTTTCGATGTTCAATTCATCAGCAACAGGATTTGGAAATACTGAAAAATTAGTGTTTGTGTTGTTTTCTGAAATACCTGCTCCGTTAGAAGTATATCTTGATACTGCCATTGCGGTATTTCCAAGTATATAATAATTTTCTAACCGTCCACCAATGTATAAATCTGTGCCGTCAATTAATGCTGTTTGACCGGTTATACTCATATTCCAATTTGAAAAATAATCCGTATTAAAATGATCAGTTCCATCTGTTATATTAAAATCAGAATCAGGCGTAAAACTTGGTAATAACAACGAAGTAATATATTCGTAACCGCTTTGAACGCCTGTTATAACCACTCTATTATTAGAAATGATTACATCATAAAAAACAGTAGTTGAAGTACTATTTGGGTTTAAAATAGTGCTATGATTTGGTGTGCCATCAGAGTTATATGAACCTACAAGCGCACCATCCGCAATGCCATCATAATTTCCAACAACAATGAGTGAATGATCTGATTGTGATTCAGCTATTGAAAGAAAATTAGCAAAACTACCAACGGGATGATACAACACTGGTGTAAAACTATAATCAGTTGCGCTGTTGGTTTTGAGTATTTTAATAATTCCACCATCTCCAGAAGAAGTATAACCACAAATAATTAAACTATTATTGGAAACAAGAATATCTTGATAATACTCACTATGACCACCGCCAGCTTGAAGTGGAGTGTAAGTTGTGCCTCCCAATCCGAAACCAATGTCATTAACAAAATTGATGTCTGTTTTCATTATAAAACCTTGATAAAATGACCCTTCAACCGATTGTCCACAGAAATACAATGAAGCACCATCTGTTGCGATTCCATTAAGTTGAGAATTCCCAGCTGTTGGTAAAAGTGTTACTGTTGGAGTATTTGATGTAAGATCTATTTTCCCAATCATTCCATGGTAAACATTTGAGGCATCACGAGAATATCCACAGAAATAAAGTACATTGTTTAACACCAAAGCGTCTGTTACATATTCGTCATCTGCTGTTCCGTGTTGATAATGAGCAATATCAGTCCCTGCTGCATCTAATTCAAAATAACCAATATCCAAATCGTTTCCATCACCTGTATAGCGAACACTTCCAACAGCAAGGATATGTCCATTTGGCAATTTAATTAGCTTTTTACAGTTATCTGCTTCGTCTCCTGTATTTCCTGATGGATTTAAACCATCCAAATAGACATATCCGGTTGCGTTTCCAAAAGAAGCATCTAAAGAATATTGTGCTTTCGAATGATAAACTGCAAATGCTACAAAGCAAAAAAGTAGTGTTTTTTTCATCATAATTTTAAGTTTAGAACCAAATTAGATGAATCTACAAAAGCAAATTTATGGAAATCAGTAAAGTGTGTGTTTGAATATGTGAATTGCATGAGAGCAAATTCGCATCCTGGAAAAATGGGGTTTAATTATACTTTTTTAAACATTCCTAAGAATTCTTGTTTTTTGTTTCTACTCAATGGAATAAGTTTACCATCTCTCATAATCAAATCACCTCCTTCACCGCGGATATATTCTTTGATGAACTTTATGTTCACAACAAACGATTTATGTGCTCTGAAAAACAATGGGTTATCCATAAGTATCTCTTCGAAATTTGCCATTGTTTTACTTGCCAAATGTTTTGTGTTATCATGCATTACCAGATACGTATAACAGCTACTTGCTTCTAAATACATGATTTCATCAATCTTCACAAAAAGCAAACCATGAGAAGTGGAAAGTGCAATTGTATCCTGCATTTTTCCGTTGTTGAAGAGATGCAAGTTTTGAAGTTGGTTATTTTCAATTGCTAAAATTGATTCTTTTCTGAAGTTATTAAGTGCATTCGATAAATCATCAGAATCTATTGGTTTTAAAAGATAATCCAAAGCATTTAGTCGCAAAGCTTTAATTGCATATTGATTATATGCTGTCGTGAAAATTAGTTTAAAGGGGATTTTTTCAAACTGATTTAAAAGTTCAAATCCATTCAAGTGGGGCATTTCAATATCAAGAAAAACTAAATCAATGCTAGATGTTTCAAGTACTTTTTTTGCTTCACGAGGGTCATTTATAATATGAATAATTTCAATGTCATCTTCTTGTTCAAGTTGAAATTGAAGCGTGCTCGTGCAGTGTTTCTCGTCGTCAATCAATACTACTTTTATCATGGTTTCGAATTTAGGCTTAAATCAAATTTGGGTTAGCAATGAATAAATAATTCAACTTTTGTTCCAGTTGAGGAAGATGCTTGATCATATAAATCGGTAATAACGATTTTATTAAGCGGGTTTAAAAATTGAACACGTTCAATCGTAATGTCGATACCATAGGACTTGTGATCTTTTTCGCTCGTTTTCTTTAACGCAGCTGCTTTTCTTCCAATTCCGTTGTCTGTGATTGTGATACAAATTTCAGATTCACTGAGCTGATGAACAGATATTTCTATCATTCCTTGTCCATCTTTCTCTTGAATCCCATGCCATATAGCATTTTCAACAAAGGGCTGAATAATTAAAGGTGGAATACTGATAAAGTCAAGATCCACAATTTCAGGATGTTGGATTATAAAGTCAAATTTATTTTCTAAACGAACTGATTCCAATTTTAAATACAATTTCAATGTTTCCAGTTCGCTTTTCAACGAAATACTTGTGTTTTTTGAATTTTCTAAAATATTGCGAATCAATTTTGCAAACATGGTTAAGTAATCGCTTGCCAATTTTTTTTCATTGGTGATTATGTAATGATTGATTGAGTTGAGCGAATTAAAAATGAAATGTGGATTCATTTGCGAACGAAGAATTGTCATTTCAGATTCTTTCAATTTACTATTAAATTGGTCTTTCAATTCTAGTTGTTTTCTTAAATGTTGGATGCGTATTTTCCAGAAAAACCAAATCAGCATAGCGAACAATAGTAGGATTGCTCCACGGAACCACCAGGTTCTGTAATACGGAGGTAAAACTTTTATATGAATTCGGTCAAAAAGCGGGGAGTTGAAGGCTGAATTTCCAACGATGATTTCATAATTTCCTTCAGGAAGATTGTTTAATGTGATAAAACCAGATTTTTGTGAGCTCCATTTTCCATTTACACAATAAAAATAATCCTGTTGTTCGTTTACCGAATAATCTGGAATTGAGAAATGTATGCCCAAACTGTTTTTGTCATAGTCTAAAACAAGTGTTTTTTTAGCATTTTCTTCCTTCCATGGTAGGTCTTTTGTACCTTGAACTAACTCGTTGATTGTTGATTTTCTTGTTTTCTTTTGCTCCTTCCAAAAGGCTGGTTTAATTTCTGTAAATTCATTTATAGATCCTGCAATGATAGTTTGATTGTCATCGATGAATAAACCACCTTCCATGATTTTTTCAGATAGACCATCTTCAGTGGTAATCGTTTTGATTTGAAGATTTTTGGTGTTTAATACAGCAATACCATCATTGGTTAACATCCAAATATTTCCTTTTTTATCTACGCTTGATCTTAAGATGTGATCACTTTTAAAGCCATCTTTTCGGAAAAAACCTTTCGTGGTTTGTGTTTTTAAATCAAATGAATATAAACCAGTTTGAGTTCCGATCCACAGTGTAGAATTAATTCTCAATAAATTACGAAGTCGCTTTTTGTACAATGAAAATGGAACTTTTGAAATTTTCCCGCTTACTAAATTTAAGCTTCTCAAATCATTTTCAAAAGCAAGATAAAGTTGATTGTTCATTAAACTTATTCCTACAATCCATTGATTTGGTAATTGATTTATTTTGTTTTTATGAGAATCGAAAATTTTAATAAATCGCTCCGTTTTGAGATCAAAAACACCAATGGAATTAACATTTTGAATGATCAATTTATCTGATTTATAAGGAATTATTCTCCTCATTTTATTTAGATTTCTATTCGGATTCTCAGGTGTGTCGGCTGTGAAATGTTTTAGAATATGAAAGGAAGTATCACATTTAGATAATCCGGCATCCGATGTAATCCATAAGTGGTTTTTATGTTCATAGATGTAACGAATGTCTTTAAAAAGAGGTAAGGACGGATCGGGTGAAAGACTTGGGATATAGTTTAGAAGTTTCCATTTTTTTGAGTAAACCAAAACCCCGTTACCGTATATCAAAGTAGCGAAATAGTAATTTTTAGTTGAAAAAAAGTTTCCAGTCAATTTATTAATTAACGGAACATTGATTTGCTCAGCTTCATCTGAAATTATATGTTTTTTTAATGAAGAGCTTGTGTGTTTGTAGACAAATGCACCATTATTTGTGGCTAACCATAAATTTGAATTAGAATCAAGAAAAATTGACCAAACTTCAGTTCCTAGATTAATTTCTTTAAACGAATTTGTTTTCGGATCAATTAAAGTATATCCTAAAAAAGAACCAACTAATAAATAGGATTTATTTTCAACGTTAACAGCTTTAATACAATGGCAAACTTGGTCTTTGAGATTTAATTTTACTATTTTTTTTGTCTTGGAATCATAGGTGAAAACGCCGTTTCCCCATGTTGTTAACCATAGTTTACCACCAAATTCGATTACATCTGTAATTCCTAGATTCAATGAATCTCCAATAGTTATAACTTTTTCAGGTGCTAAGTTGTTTGAATTTAACCGTATTAAATGTCGTCCTTCGAAACCAAAAATGGTATTTTTTTTTGTTCTAAATACTTTTGCATATGGCTTGTTTGGTTTGATTTTGAGCTTACTATTTCCCTTGAATTGATGCTTCACCAATTTTGAATTTGGCGCTTTTGTATAGTAGTTTTTTTGCCCGAAAAAATAAAAGACATGCTTGTTTTCAAAAAAGAAAACTTTAAACTCATTCATCAGATTTGAATGGCGAATAAATGGTGGAATTTCTATTTTTTTAGTTTTGCTATTATAGATAAAAACTCCTGTTTCTGTGCTAAACCAAGAGGTGTTATTTTTCGAGCGATAACACGCATTTATGGCATTGTCTGGAATTGAGTTGAATTGTTTTGGTTCATAGAAATAACTCTTTACTCGATAACCGTCTAAGCGATTAAGTCCATCCGAAGTTCCAAAAAGTATTGAACCATTTTGGTCTTGGGTAACTAAATTGACGATTCTATTACTTATTCCTTCTGAAATTGATACATGTCTAAATTTCAGATTTGGAAAAGTGGAGCCAAGGCATTTTTCAGCAACGAAAATCGAAAGAATGAATATGCTGAAAACAACTATGCGAGGCATTATTTTACAAATTATTATTTCAATAAATGTAGATATTTATTCTCTGTATTGAATATTCAATTGTTTGAAATGCTTGTTTAAATAAGTGATGTGTTGGTTTTTGGGTACACTTGTCTTTTTTACTGCTTATTCAACTCTTCAACACGTTTTTGACGCTGCATTGGATTTTCATTCGTTTGCTTTTGCTTAAATAATTCGTAACGTGTAGGTTCTACACGAGCTGGCCAACTGTTATTGTTCAAATCTGTATCTGCTGTTTCTAAGAATGGATCCAAACGGAATGAAATAACTTCTTTATTCAAAATCAAAACTCTTGAAACTTTGTTCTCGTATTGTCTCCAGATTTCAGCTGGAATGCGAATAACTTCAGTACTATTGTCTGCATAAGTAACTTCAATAATCAAGGGCATAACCAGTCCACCAAGATTGGAGAAGGATAATTCGTAAAACTGCTTGTTTGAATTCAATAATTTTCGATCTTCATCACTTAGTTTACCTGCAAATTCAGCATATTCTTTTTCGTCCAAAGCATCAACTTTGTAGATGTTGCGTTTTGCGTAAAAATCGTCAAGGCTCGGGTCAGCTTCATTTGCTGTTTGTTTGATTGATTCTTTATTACGTGTATCACCAATAAATTTGTCCTTAGCGTTGTTTTGTGCTTCTTTCATCGCTTTTTCGACTTCTGGGTTCATGGTGTTCATTTGGAACCATTTCACTTGATCTAAGGAAATATCGACATGGTCAGTAGAGTAGAACCAGCCTCTCCAGAACCAATCCAAATCAACAGCTGAAGCATCTTCCATCGTTCTGAAAAAATCTGCTGGTGTTGGGTGTTTGAATTTCCAACGTTCACAATAAATTTTAAACGAATAATCGAATAATTCACGTCCCATAACGGTTTCGCGCAAGATGTTCAATGCAGTTGCAGGTTTTCCGTAAGCGTTATTTCCAAATTGGAAGATAGATTCTGAATTCGTCATGATTGGTGAAATGAATTCTTTTGGACCGCGCATGTAATCTGCAATCATGTATGCTGGACCACGACGTGAAGGATATCCGCGTTCCCATTCTTGCTCTGTCAAGTACTGCACAAAAGTATTTAAACCTTCATCCATCCATGTCCATTGGCGCTCGTCTGAATTGATAATCATTGGGAAGAAATTGTGTCCAACTTCGTGAATAATTACACCCCACATGCCGTATTTTGTGTCTTCTGAGTATGTTCCATCTTCGTCTGGACGACCTCCGTTGAAACAAATCATTGGATATTCCATTCCAATCCATTTTGAATGAACTGAAATTGCTACTGGATATGGATAATCAATCGTGTATTTTGAATAGGTTTTAATGGTGTGTGCAACCAATTTAGTTGAGTATTTTTCCCACAATGGATTTCCTTCTTTTGGATAATAACTCATTGCTAGAACTGTTTTTCCTCCAACTTTAACGGCTTGAGCATCCCAAATGAATTTACGCGAAGTTGCAAATGCGAAATCACGCACATTCGTTGCTTTAAATGTCCATGCTTTTGTGCCTTTTTCCTTGGTTTTCTCTTTTTCTTCAGCTTCAGCTTGTGTGACGATTAAAACAGGCGAATCAGAAAGTTTTGCTTTGTCGAAACGTTTACGTTGTTCAGCTGTTAACACTGAAGAGCCATTTTGCAATTCACCTGTCGCGCCAACGATATGATCTGAAGGAACAGTAATTGAAACTTCGTAATCACCGAATGGTAAAGCGAATTCACCGCGACCTAAGAATTGTTTGTTTTGCCAACCTTCAACATCGCTATAAACACACATTCTAGGGAAGAACTGTGCAATTGTGTACAAATAATTATCATCTGTTTCGAAATGTTCATAACCAGAACGACCGCCAACAGCCATTCGATCGTTGATGTTGTACCACCATTTAATTTTAAAGGAAATGCTTGAATTTGGAGCTAATGGTTTTTCTAAATTGATACGCAACATCGTTTTATTGATGGCATAACTCATTTTTTGTCCAGAAGTGCTTGTAATTGCATCGATTTTAAAACCACCGTCGTAATAGAAAAGCTTCTTTTTAACGTCACCAATGTTCTTGAAATCCTCCATTTTTTCAATCTCAATCAGTTTTGAATCTGAGTTTTGATCGTAAATGTTTTGATCCAATTGCAACCATAAATATTCCAATTTGTCCGGAGAATTATTGGTGTACGTAATTGTTTCTTCACCTGTTAGCTTTTGAGTTGCATCATCAATTGTTAAGTTGATTTTATAATCTGCTTTTTGCTGATAATAACCATGTCCTGGTGCTCCAGCGGCTGTTCTGTATTCGTTTGGTGTTGGAAGTTCTAAATCAAGTTGTGCAAATTTGTTTTGTCCAAATGAAATGAATGGTGTGCACGCAAGCAGTATAAATGTAAAATTCTTCATGTCTAATAAAAATCTATGTGTTGTGAGCGTTTGTTTTGTAAATAAACGTAGCTGGTTTTTTGATCGCGGTATATAAATGTGAGTTTGTTCTGTTGTTCTTTAAATTCATCCATCAATAAGTCGAATTGAATATCAAGTCCTTCCGCAGGTGAAAGAATAGGAGCGGTTAAGTAAACTTGAATCATTCCGGTAAGTTCAATTTCAAAACCTTCCAATGAGAATGCATCTACGGATGAATTACTGATCGAAAAATGCTTTAAAATTTCAGTTTCAACTTGTTTTAGTACAAGAGAATCATTTTTGTAAAAGCTTAATTCCTTGGTGATTATATTCTTCTTTCTTAAGTATGACTCGAAGTCGTGTGTCGTCATAACCAAAGTAGCTTCGACACGTGCATTGTATTCATCGTATTCAACTTCTGCAAATGCGAAAAAGTAATCGTGCGCAAACGAATAGGAAGACGAAAGAATTAAAAATACAAAAAAGACGTGTTTCATCGAATGCTTTGATTGTACGCGAAAATAACAAATTATTAGAACACTAAATCCTTTTAGAAAGGTAGAGAATAGTACTTTTGTCAAAAATAAAGAAATGACGATTGGTATTGTTGGTTGTGGAAACCTTGGTTTTTCCTTGTTGAATGGTATTCGAAAAAAGGATGAAAATGTGCGCATAATCGGTTCAAAGCGAACTGTAACTGATTTACAAGCATTGAATTTACCCAATACGCAGTTTACATCTTCGAACAAAGAACTCATTGAACAAGCTGATATTGTGATAATTGCATTGAAACCTTACAATGTGTTGAATTTTTTGGAAGAATTTAAGGCTGATTTTAACGCGTCTAAACACACAATCGTATCTGTTGCATCTGGAATTACAATTGGTGAAATGGCATCCGTTTTAGGTGAAGATTTCGATATTTATCGTGCAATGCCAAATACAGCTGCGGCAGTAAGCGAATCAATGACAGCAATTTCTGTAAAAAGCGATCAGTTGAACCGTAAAACAGAAGTTGTGCGATTGTTTGAATCCTTGGGAGAAGCAATAATCATTGATGAAGCATTGATGGAATCTGCCACAATTCTTGGTGCTTGCGGAATTGCGTATGTATTGCGATTTATTCGAGCAATGATTCAAGGCGGAATTGAAGTTGGATTTGATGCGAAAACCGCTACAAAAATCGTAAGTCAAACCGTGAAAGGTGCTGCAGAATTGTTGATTCAAAACGGAACGCATCCAGAAGAAGAAATTGATAAGGTAACAACGCCAAAAGGATGCACAATCGTTGGATTAAACGAAATGGAACACAGTGGATTCAGTTCTGCATTGATCAAAGGAATCGTAACGTCTTACGAAAAAATAGAAAAAAAATAAACTATGAAAACAACAGTAGAAATTAGTAATTACCCATTAACAGAGGCTTACGAAGCACAAATTATCGATTTCATTGAGCGCATGAAAGCGCATGCTGATATTGTTGTGAAGGTGAATACAACGAGTACGCATTTGGTAGGAGATTTGGATGTAGTAATGTCGGCTTTAAACCAAGAAATTAAAACGTCGTTCGAGAAATTCGGTAAAATGATTTTCGTTGTTAAAATCTTGAAAGGCGCGTTGGAATTGTATTGATAGTAAAGGGTTTAGAATCTTTAATCAAAAAAAAACTCCTGAGTTCATCAGGAGTTTTTTTTTATCAAGCAATTTGCTTATTTCTTACGGTTTTTCAATTGTTCTTGCTGCGCTTTTTGCATCGCTTCTAAACGTTCTTGAAACTTCGATTTCTTTTTCACTTTTGCAGGTCCACCAGCAGCATTCGCTTTGCGGTCAGCCATTTTCGCTTTCAATTTGTTCTCATCAACGAAGAATTCTTTAATCATTACCATGATAAGGATTGAAATCAATGTTGAGATGAAGTAATAGTAACTTAAACCTGAAGAATAGCTGTTGAAGAAGAAAATCATCATGACTGGGAAAATGTACATGATTACTTTCATATTCGGCATTCCTGGTTGTTGCTGTTGTTGCATGTTTCCACTGTTCAAATAGGTATAAACAAGTGTTGTAACAGACATCAATAGAGCAAATAACGACATGTGATCTCCATAGAACCAAATGTTTACACCAAAATCCCAAACAGAATCGTATGAAGATAAATCTTCAGCCCACAAGAATGATTTTTGACGTAATTCGAATGCAGAAGGGAAGAAACGGAAGACCGCTAACAAGATTGGCATTTGAATCAACATTGGAACACAACCTGCGAGTGGACTAGCGCCAGATTCGCGATAAAGTGCCATCATTTCCATTTGCTTTTTCATTGCATCCTCTTTGTTCGGATATTTCGCATTCAACTCATCGATTTCAGGTTTCAAAATGCGCATTTTAGCAGAAGATGTAAACATTTTCCATTGAACTGGCATCAAGATGAATTTCAAAATGATTGTCAACATTAAAATTGCAATTCCCATTCCCATTCCAGTACTTGAAAGGAAGGTAAACAATGGTTGAACCGCATAAAGGTTGATCCAACGGAATAATCCCCAACCGAAGTTTAAGATATCGTCATAACCTTGATCGTATGCATGTAATGTTTCGTAGTCGTTTGGACCAAAATACCAGTTCATTTTAACAGAACCACCATTTACATTATCAATGTTCAGGTTTGCAGTCGCTTTGAAATCTTTAATGTGTGACCACATTTTTTCATCGTCATCTGCGTATTTACGTACTTTGAATTTCGTTCCTTCTTTCGCGAAATCATTTTCTGGACGAATAATAGAGGAGAAGTAGCTTTGTTTGAAAGCAACCCATTGAATGTCTTCTTCTGCTTCAGCATCGTCGTCACCCATTTCGTTCAAATAATCTAAACCTTCTTCTTTACCGTTGAAACAAACCGTAGAAACACGACGCTGTTCGCTGAAAAGGCGCTCTGATTTTCTGAAAGCAGCTTCCCAGTTGAATAGTACGTTTTTAGGATTCACATCCGATCCGAAACCGTTCATTTTTACGGTGTAATCCAAATCAAACGCTTTGTCTTTCAATGTGTATTGGTTTTCAATCGTTTTTCCATCGCCTAAATCCAATTCAAATACAATTGAATTTTTTGTTTGAGATTTTACAGTAAATAAACGATTTCCAGTTTTGATTTTCTTGCCTTTCATTGTGAAAACAAGCTCATTTACTGCATCGCCATCACCAAATAAAAGCAAAGGCGTAATTTTGTTGTCTTTTTTAGCGAAATCTTTGTAAGATTCGTACTCTTTCAAATAAACAGCAGCAACTTTTCCACCTTTGGTTGAGAAGTCAATCATTAACTTGTCTGTTTCCAAACGGGTTAATTCACCTTTTACTTCGTTAGCAACTGGAGCAGATTCTTTTGATTCTTTAACAGCAATTACAGTTTCCTCTTTGGTTTTTGTATTAACGTATACTAAACCTTTATCTGTTTTAATTTGCTGACCTTTCGCATCTTTTTTAGGAAC
>JBDKHH010000209.1:0-3694 GCA_039797785.1 Bacteroidota bacterium
ATGTTACCATCGACACGTTCATTTGCCCAGAATCCGCGCATATCGAACAAGAATTTGGTACCAAAACGCTTTTTCATTCCAAGTCCAACTAGCGCTGAAATATAACTTCTACAATGAATAATTTTAAAGGAATGCTCTTTGTGTAAACGATGCGCCAAACGTTTCATGCGCTGTACATCGTAAATTGTCGAAAGCAAAGGCGGTTTTTTGGTATAACTCAAGGGATGCCAACTAATTCCGTGCTGATCACAAATCGCTTGAATGTGCTCACGATGCAACCCAAATTTCTCCTCCTTTTCAAAACTGATCAAATGAAATTGAAATCCTTCTTTGGATAAACCACCCAAATATGGCAACACTTGCGATTGCCCTAGCGGATCTGTCATCCCATCGTATGATATGTATAGTATATTCGTCAATCTTATCTATATTCTATGTTCTATGTTCCATGCTCCTCTCGTCTCTCGTCTCTCGGTTCTCGGTTCTCGCATCTCTCAATCCATCCACTTCCCATACCACATCTGGAACATCAGTAAATACCACAATTTCACATCAAATTCTTTTTTTCCTCCAAAGAAATCTGCTTTCAACTTCGCAACAAACTCCCAGTTAAAAAGTCCTTGTTCTCGTATATTCTTTTCCGAAATGTGTTCTTCAACCAATTCACGCAAATCATTTTGTAACCAATGAGCGATTGGAATTGCAAAGCCCATTTTTGGTCGATCCATCATTTCTTTCGGAATGTAATCGTGAACAATTTCTTTCAAAATATATTTCTTTTCACCGTTGTGGTATTTGAAATCATCTGGCAAAGTTGCAGCCCATTCAATTACGCGATGATCCAAAAACGGTTCGCGTCCTTCCAAACTTGCTGTCATCGTTGCGCGATCGACTTTTTGTAAAATATCGTCCAACAAATACGTTTGATAATCAATCGCCATCATGTAAGCCAAAGGTGTTGAAAATTCAGCTTTCAGTTCTTTTGACTTGTAATGTGTTGACAATGCATCGAAGTTCGAGTTTGTCAATACGGCTTTCAATTGTTCGTCGGTGTATTGTTGACTTAAACTCAACATGATTTGTTCCGAAGAAGGATTGCGAAGAATGCCTTTTAATTTCTCGTATCGGTTGTGAAAATTGTATTTGTTTTTGAGCACTGGAATTCGTTCAGAAGGAATCAACTCCATCATTCCAGCCATTGATTTGCGCACGAATCCAGGAAGTTGTTCCATTTTCTTTCCGTAGCGCATCAAATAATCGTAGCGATTGTATCCTGCAAAAACTTCATCTCCTGCATCTGCACTCAAAGCCACAGTTACATGTTTACGCGCCATGATACTTACCAAGGTTGTTGGAATTGCACTGCTATCTGCAAACGGTTCGTCGTAATAAAACGGCAAATCCACAATTAAATCGGTCGCGTCTTTTTGCGTGCACTCAATTTCTGTATGATCTGTTCCAAGGTGTTTCGCAACATCTTTTGCGTAAGGCGCTTCGTTCAGACCAATATCTGGAACAGCAATGGTAAATGTTTTTAGTTTCTCTGTTCGATTCTTTTGCAATAGTGATGTGACACAAGCACTATCGTAGCCTCCGCTCAGAAATACGCCAACTGGAACATCTGCAACCATTCGGTATTCGCAGGCTGAAGTCAGAATTTTTTCAGTTTCTGTTTTTGCTTCATCAAATGAAATTGCTGTTTTTGCTTGATTGTAAGCATCGTAAACATTCCAGTATTGCTCGTGTTGAATGGAATGATCTTCCAAATTCAATGTCAAGGCATGACCTGGCTCTAACTTAAAGCAATCCTCGAAAATACAATGTGGCGTTGGAACATTTCCATATTGCATGAAGGCACCAACAGCAGCAAGATTAATTTTCTTTTGAAATCTTGGATGCTCATGAAAAGCTTTCAATTCAGAAGCAAACAAGAATAAATCATCTTTTTTGTAATAGAAAAATGGTTTCACACCTGCACGGTCACGCACGCAGAAAATAGTATTCGCTTTTGTATCGTACAACACAATTGCAAACATACCAATGAACTTTTCAATACACGCTTTTCCCCATTGAGCATAGGCGTGAAGAATCATTTCAGTATCAGAACCACCTACAAACGAATGTCCGAGAGCACTTAATTCATCTTTTATTTCTTGGTAATTGTAAATCTCACCATTGAAACAGATCCAAAGATGTTCGAACTGCATTGGTTGCGTTCCGTGTTCACTTAAATCGATGATGGAAAGTCGGCGGTGACCAAAGCCAATCTGGGCTTTTTCTTCGTTTAACAATTGAATTCCACTTCCGTCTGGACCTCGATGGAAAAGGGTGTTCGTCATCCTTTCCAATGTATTTTCAGAAGAAGACCTAGCAAAATCAATGAATCCGGTTATTCCGCACATACTACGAAGATAACAATTCTTCTAAAAGTGGAATTTTGTTTCATAAAAAAGTAATTATTTTTTGAAGTTTAGTGTAACTTCATGGTCAATTGAGCCTTTTATAGAGTCGGTTGTATTGATGCACATGAAAATGAAAACAAAATCTCTCCTTACTGTTTCTTTTATCGTTGGTACATTTCTATGTGTTTCGCTAATGACTTCGTGCTCTAATACAGAAACAAATAATTCCGACAAGCAATCTAAAAATTCGAAAAGCGAAGTTGTACCAAGTATTCAAGTGAAAAACGAATTGGTAGAAAGTGAATTTATTTTAGAAGGAAAAATTGACTATCGCATTGTAAAGGATCTTACTTTTTCTGTTGGTGGAATATTAGAAGCAGGCGATGTTTCAATGAAACCAGGATCGGAATTTAAGTTCAATAATTTACTATTTAAGTTGAATCTGAAAGATGCTTTTGCTTTGCTGAGCGCAAAAAAGAAAGATTTAGCAAATTCGTATAATTCGTTTATTCGGGATTTAAATACGTCTGGAACTGCGAGTCAACAAGGGGAATTGATTAATGTTGACAGATGGAAAACCTTTGTGGCACAAATAAAACCAGAGAAACGTCTTCCGAAACTCCCAATTTTTAAGACAAAAACAGAAGAGAATCTTTTGTTAGAGAATAACTTGTTTGTGCAATACGATGAGGTTCAGCAGTTGGAAGAAGCTATTGAACACTATTTCTATTTGGCTCCGTTTGATGGAATTGTTCTTTCAATAAAAAGTAAAGTCGGAAATCGAATCAAACCAAGTCAAAGTGTTGCTCGAATTGCGAAAAATGGAGAATATAAAGTTGTTGCACGTGTCGATGCAAACCAAGCAAATCCAAGTTCTAGCATTGAATTGTTGAATGATGCAAAAAAATCAATTGGACGAGCTACATTTCTTTCAGCGAAAAAAGTCGGAAATCAAAAAGAGTTGAGTTTTTCTATTAAACTGAACAAAGGTGAGCTAACTGAAATTGGTCAAAGCGTTTATGTAAAGACCAACTTTAAAAACCAAAATGCTTGTTACTTGCCCAAATCTGCTGTGGAAAAATATTCAGTGAATGTTTGGAAAAATGGAATGAAGCAAAAAAAGAATATTCTCGTTTTGAAGGAGGAAGAAAACCGCTATTTAGTTTCAGGTTTAAAAGATGGAGAAGTGGTACTCTTGGAGAACTAATTTGTTGCTTTCCTCAACTTCAGTCACTTAGATTTCGTTACCTTTTTTGTTCTTCACAATCATTTAATTCAAGTTTAAAATTGCG
>JBDKHH010000210.1:0-6697 GCA_039797785.1 Bacteroidota bacterium
TCGTCACGTAAAGTGGATAAACAGAAGCAAAGGTCATCGTGGCCATGCGTTCGTTGTGTTTGTCTGTTGTATTCATCGGTTCAACTTACTTCAAGCGTTCCAAAACACCTTTTCGTTTCACAATATTTTTGTAATCCCATTGAATTGCTTCCGATTTCTGCAACCAACGCATGATTTCTTCTTCTTTGATTTCCGTTTCGATTGTATAAAACTTCGACGCATCTTTGAATTTTCCAGCGCGCACGTTCAATTCGTCTTCTTCGAAATCTGCTCCACTCCAAAACATCAATCGGATTCCAGGTTTCTGTTTACTGTAACCCACAATCGGATTTCCTTCCAAAAACCAAACTGGGTGTCCATGCCAAATCTTTGACTCAGCCTGTGGTAATCCATTGTCGATAATGGTTGCCAAGTTCGAACAAATTGATTCGTCTTCTGGCGTTAACTTAGAATTGTATGATTGAATGTCTTTATGCATGAAATAAAATTAATGAAATTTTTAAATGAAGGAAATGTGGAATGAAGGAATGAAGGAATGGAGGAATTATCTCTAGTACATTTAACGCTTTTATAGTTTTAGGAAATTCGCGAATTCGAGAATTCGCAATATTACGAATGACATTAACTCTAGCAACATTACAACATTGCAAATTAACAACTTTGCAAGTTAACAATGTTACTTATAACTCCCGATTTTATTAGGATTTTGGTGGTTTTAAATCATTTGATTAGATAACGATTCTAGGAAATTCGCGAATTAGCAATATTACGAATGAGCTTATTTTTAACAACATTACAACATTACAACATTACAACATTACAACATTACAACTTTGCAAGTTAACAATCTTACTTATAACTCCCGATTTCAGTGGTTTGTAGAAGGTTTATCGTCCGTTTCCGAATACACATTCCTTGAAACTAGCAATAGTACGAATAGAATTCCGTCAGGATCAAAAATTATTAAATACAGCGTTCGCTTCCTCTATGATTTCCTTGGGATAATCATTTAGTTCTAGAATACGAATAGCATTTCCGTGATTAGGTATTCCTTTTTTTAATTGATAGTCGAAATGAATCGTTCCATTTGAAATGGATTCAGAAAAAAAGAACAACTCATAATTTTCATCAAGTAATTGCGTTAATTCGATGTCGTGCGTTGAAACGAGTACTTGATTTTTTGATTTGCCAAGATACTTCAAAACACCTTTTGCGGAAGCGATTCGTTCGCGCGTATTCGTTCCCTTGAATAACTCATCGAGTAAAATGATTGAATGGGTAGAATCTTCTGATTGTTCGATGATTGTTTTGATTTCAGAAATTTCACGAAAGAAATAACTACTCGCGTTCATCAAATCATCTTCGATTCGAATGGCCGAAAAAAGTTTCGCAACGGGTAAAACTGCACCTTCTGCAAAACAGGTATTCAAGGCCATACCAGAAATGTAATTCAATCCAAAGGCACGAATGAATGTGGTTTTTCCGGACATGTTCGAACCGGTTAACAATATGGATTTTTCTTCTGACAGCGTGTTGGGAACACAATCAGGAATCAAAGGATGTCGTAAGTTTCTGAATTTCGCATGGCTGAATTGTACATTTACTTCAGGAATACAAAAATTCTTTTCACTTGATCGAAGTGATGCAACACTTATACAGGTGTCGACAAAACCAATAAATTCGAACACTTTTTCGATGGCTAATGATTTATTTCGAAGTTTATCCAATGAGCTGAAAAGAAGTAAAGGTTCAAGTAAGAAACTGATTTTAATTAGTTCAAGAAGAAACCAGTATGCTGCTTCCATATCACTATCAATCTTTTGTTCAATCTTGAAAAACGACATTTTTCTTCGAATTTTTGAAATCACTGAAATAGCCTCTTCCAATTCAGAATTCTCATTTTTTAATACGTTTATTTTCGAAAGCTTTTTTGCAACAGAACCCAAACTCAATAGCGAAGGAATCGCATTCAAAAAGAGAGTTGTTTTTCGTTTTAAGCCGTAATGCAGAATGACATGAATTGGTAACAAGAGAGCGAAAATGAAAATCGTATTTGAATTGAAAGCTGAAAGTAGAATTGATAAAAGTGCCGTGAATGAAAGAAGTGGAAATATGATAAACCATCTAGGCTTGGCATCTAATTCTTGTTGAAATAAGTCGCAGACATAATAGCTTTGCTGATTATTCAGTTTAGAAAGGAGAAACTCGATTTCTGTTCTGGTTTGTGGATCGTTAAGTAATTCACTTATCACCTTTTCTTGATGATGCATATTTTCAAATGAAAAGTGCGCTGTTCTAAGCTTATTATATAGAAATTGTTGACCTATTTTCGAACGTGTGCGATCAATGTAGCAAAAGAAAAGATCGAGGTCTAAGTCATTGCATGTTTGTTCTGAAAGTACATGAAACGCATTGGAATGATCCTTTCTGTTGAAATAGCGTTTAATTAAGTCAAGCGAAAATCCTTCAGTTTTGGTTAGACCAAATGAATTGCGTATCTGCTTGAGCTGTTTTTGTTTGCGATTAAAAAACATCGATTAAAACTTAGTCTTCAACAAATTCAAGGATATCTCCCGGTTGACAATCGAGCGCTTTGCAAATGGCATCAAGTGTACTGAAACGAATAGCTTTACCTTTACTTTGTTTCAGTATCGAAAGATTAACAACAGAAACTCCTACAATTTTAGACAATTCTTTCAATTGCATTTTGCGTTTCGCCAACATCACATCTAGGTTTACGATAATTGCCATATCAAATCGTTAAGGATGCTTCAAATGAAGACATGAAAGATGAATAATGCTGGTGATTTCTGTTCCAAGAAGTATTGCCGAAAAGTGTTACGAAAGTCATTTCAACTTTTGTCGAGTCATCTTTGGTTTGAATTAGATCAATGTATATGTTTTCACCCCAAGTCCAAAAGTTAACGGATGTTCCCAGTAATAAACGATAGTTCTTATCATCTTTATCGAGTAATTTAAATTCTGACTCATTGACAACTTCCAATAGTTTTTCATACAATAATTCGATTGGAATATCACTTTCTTCACTTTTGAGTTCTTTTTCGATGATGAATTGAATGGAACTCGTGAACCAGTTTTTGTAACGGATTTTTTTACGCAACGCCAAATTCAGTATTAGCAAACCGATTGGAAGTGCAAAGATGCTCAATGAAAGGATTGGTTCATCTGTTAAATACACAAGTAATTTATAGCAAACTACAATTGCAAGTGTGAATAATAATGGTGCGCGTTTCATTCTTTTTGTTTTGACAAATATATGTAAAACAATTATAAATTAACGATAAACGATAATTATTTGATTTTTTAAAAGGTGAATTGTTTTTTTAGCTGCCACATTTCTCGTTCCTCACTCATCACTCATCACTCATCACTTCCGCCGCGGCGGATTCATCACTCATCTCTCCTCGCTCATCACTCTTCGTTCATCGTTCATCGTTCATCACTCATCACTCATCACTCATCACTCATCTCTCAATCCCTACAACAATGTAATTCCCTCCAAATTAGCTTTCCCAGTTTTTAAAAATGCATAAGTAATAGCATCAACTTGACAGTTCACGAATTCAATTTTCTTTAGATGACTATTGTGTTTGAAGAACGTGTTATAGATACGCGCATTTTTAAAAGTCACACGTTTAAAGGAACAACGCTCGAAATGACAATCTTTCAAATCGCCTTCAAAGGCAGTTTCAATAATTTGTGAACCAATGAAACTTGTACGTTCAAGAATTGTTTGTTGCAGGTTGTTTTTTTGGAATCCACCATTCTTAAAAGTAAAATCTGTAAGATTTGCTTTTGAAAAATCATTGCCCATGGCATACGACCCGGACATTCCAGCATCAACAAACGAACAGTCAACAAATGTATTCGCTTGCAAGTTACTTCTTTGAAATTGGCTTTCAGTGAAGTCGGAACCAGTGAAATCGCACTGATCAATATTGTTTCCTTTTAGTGTTAGACCCGTTAAATCTGAACCGACAAATTTGCAGTTTTGGATATTACTCGAGCTAAATTGGTTTGACAAATTCTTTAATCCTGAGAAATCAGTATCGATTAAATTCTCACTTGACAAATTCCACGATTTACGTTTTGAAGATGTTGCTGTGTCGCTGTCAATTTTGTTTTCTTCAGATGGATTAATTTCGATTGATTCAAAATTCGCTGAAAAATAATTTAGATCAACGCCAAGCAAAACCGCCATGCGATCAAAGGTTAACAAATCCGGAAACGATTCGCCGCGTTCCCATTTTCCAACTGCTTGCGGACTAATAAACAATTCTTTTGCGAGTTGCGCTTGTGATAGATTTGATTTTTTACGCGCTTCAGCGATCTTTCGACCAAGTACACTAGTTTCCATTTTTTCAATTTTTAAGACACAACAAAAGTAGAGTAGAGCAAAGCTTTCCGAAGAATTCTACACTTTCCAAATAGTTGTTTTCACTCTCTTTTCTGTTGTATTTTAACAACTGTTAGTTGTTTTTGTGTGAAAATACGAAAATTCGCCTCGCGGCGGCTTTTGTGGTCGCAAATTAGCAATTAAGGAAATTTGGAAATTCTCGAATTAGCAAATTAGCAATATTACGAATGAGCTTCTTTATAGCATAATTACAATTTTGCAACATTACAACATTGTAAATTAACAACATTGCAAATTACCTTCAATGCTGCCTATGGCGGTAGCAAATTAGGAAATTCGCGAATTATCTGCGATGCTGCCTTCGGCGGACGCAATATTACGAATGACATTAACTCTAGCAACATTACAACATTGCAACATTACAACATTGAAAATTAACAACTTTGCAAGTTAACAATCTTACTTATAACTCCCGATTTTATTAGGCTATAGACGATTTTTCTCCGTTCTTAGAATAAACATTCCGTGAAATTAGGGAATCCTCAATCATCACCGCCGCAGAGTTTTGTACCGTTTCATCGGGACAGACGCGAAGCGAATCTTCAATCTTCAATTTTCAATTTTATTCCTCAATCTTCAACCTAACTCCTTCCGAATGACTCGTAAACTCCGGCGCATACATACATTGAATCGTTGTAATTCCGTTTGTGAAATCACCTGCCAAGTTCACCACCAAATCGTATTCAAACACGTAGGTTCCTTTCGGTAAGTAATCGAAGAAGAAATTCGTCGCAGCATCAGCTGTACTTTCGTAATAACCCAAACCATCTTGGTACTTGTATTGCGTGAAGACATTCACCGGTTCCAAACCAGCAGCACGCATGTCTTTCATGTGAACGTATTCCATGTTGCGATCGCTGCGCAATTCAATGCGAACGCGTACTTTGTCACCCGCTTTTAAACTCGTTTGATCAGTAATCAAGTTCATTGTTTGACCTGTTGCAGAATTCTCCACTTTGAACAATTGTTTTTTCAATTTCAATGGTGTTTCAGCAGATGTGATTTTGTCCATGTCTTCAAAATACTGCCAATACATTGCTCCCCAACTTACGCCTTCCGTTTTACGAATCACTTCAATGTTCCCCATTTCTGGTGTGATTTTATCTTCTGGCCAGGATGTTTTGAAATAACCCGTTCCAGCTTCTACTGTTGAACCAAGTGCTTTTGGATCAATCGTTTTACCATTCACTTTTATTTGAACTTGTTCAGTATTCGTTAAGATTTCTGTTCCTTTCAATAACAAAGCATAACAAGCTTCAGCCGTTGCTTTGGTTGTTTTCCAATCTGTCGTTTGCTTTTGTTTTAACAACCAAACTTTCATGTTTTCAACGGAAACTTGATCATTCGTAACTTCATCAAACGCTTCGATTAATAAGGCTTGTGTTTCAATTGGTGCTTGATACCAGTAGTAACCAGCAACATTGTCTTTCCAATACATGCCCATTTCTTCGTTATTGATTGCTCGTTCTTTGATAGACTTCATTACATCGATAGCAACAGGCGCATTTGAAAAACGTTTCGCTTGTAAAGCAATCATACCTTCTGAATAAATCGAGAAATCTGTCCAATAGTTTGCTGCTTGTTGTTGGAAATAGTCGAATGCTTTTTTCGTTGCATCATCCATTTCTAGATCTTTGAAGAAGCTTCGTGCGTACAAGTATTGAATGTGAACTTCGCTAATGTGTTTGTTTTTCAAATAATTAGTGTCATATTGAACGATGTAGTTGTAATCATCCAAAAGTTCACGATCCAAATAGTTCACACCTTTAGAAACCATTTGCCAAACATCTTTGTTTTCACGCACATTTTTCACTTTTAAATGATCTAAATGTCCCATTCCTGTGATAATGTGTTGTGTAATGTAACGATTCTCAGGCATTCCTGGGAACCAAGGCCAAGCACCATTTGCAACTTGCATTTTTTCCAATTTAGCCACTGCGCGATCAAGTTCTTTGTCCATTTTTGCTAAGTCGAACAACAAAGCGATTTTTTTCTTTCTTGCCGATTCATCTTGACCTTCCAATAACCAAGGCGTTTCTTTTAACAACAAGGCTTTCAATTCTTGATTTTTCTCAAGGTTCGAAAGGAATGCATCCGGCGTTGAATTTTTCCAGCTGTCAATCACTTGTTTAATCAGCGGACTTGAGTTCATGATGTTTGTTGCTAATGCATTTGAATAGAAGCGAGTAAATGTTTGTTCAGCGCATTCATACGGATATTCCATCATGTAAGGCATTGCTTGAATCGCATACCACGCTG
>JBDKHH010000211.1:0-3938 GCA_039797785.1 Bacteroidota bacterium
AATAAAATACGATCCCCGTTTTCGTTTAATACTGGTTTTTTATCTGATCCAGCCATGAAGTTTGGTTGCGTTTCGCCATATCCTTTTGGAATCAAACGTTCACGCGCAATTCCTTTAGAAACCAAATAATCCACACACGATTTAGCACGTCTTTGAGATAAATCTAAGTTGTAGATATCCATACCACGGGAATCGGTATGCGAATTGATTTCAACGACTAAGTTGTTGTTTAACACCAAGAATTCGTAGATTTTATCCAAGCGTTGCATCGATATTGGACGCAATTTGTCAGAATCGAAATCGTATTCAATCCCTTCAATTTCAATCTCTTCTTTAGGAATTGGATTCAAGTAAAAGTCCTGTGTTAAAGCAACCGATTCAGTGATTGTTTTCGTATTGATATTGGCCGCATCTGCGAAGTATTTTTCTTTTTGTGCTTTGATAAACAATTCCCACCCTTGAGTCAATTCCTTTTCGTAGAATCCACTCGAATCAGTTTGAATCACAAAAGGAGCAAATTCACCATCAACATCTTTGAATGTTAACGATGTATTTGGTAGGATATCATTTGTAGCAGCATCATACGTATAACCGCTTAAAACAATGCGTATCGGTTCATTTGTAACTTCATATATGTCAAAACAATGTCCATTTTCACATGGTTCGCGATCACTAGACAAAAATCCTTTCATCAATTTCGTGTCCCAAATCAAATAAGCATCATCTTTACTTGAGTTAATCGGTAAACCAAGATTTGCTGGTGTATTAAACGTTTCACCATCTTTATCATAATAACTTTTGTAAACGTCCAATCCACCTATGGAGTTGTGCCCGTTTGAACTGAAAAATAACGTCGAAGATGCTTCGTGAAAAAACGGTGTTACCTCATCCAAATCAGAATTCACTGGGTATCCCAAATTGATTGCGTCTCCTACAAGATTTCCCAATGGATCTAATGCAATCTTCCAGATATCAAATCCTCCTTGTCCTCCTGGACGATTACTTGAAAAATACAAAGTTTGACCATCCATTGAAACAAATGGCTGCATGCTTTTGTACCCTGGAACATTCACTTTTGCATCTAACTTATACGCTTCATAGAACTTAAAATCAACCATTCGCCCTAAATAGATGCTTTGATCTTTGCGATTGTCGTCGCTCCAACGCGTATAAAAAATTACATTTTGATTGTTAATTGCTGAAGCAGCATCGTGTTGAGCAGAATTTAATGGACGACCAAAATTCGTTGCTTTCCCCCAGTTTCCGTTTTCATCACGTTCAGTCCAATAAATATCACATAAAAAAGCTGATTCTTGTTCTGGTTCCAAAATCACACCACCAGGTCTAGCAGAAGTAAACATAACACGATTTTCACTTCCGAAATAGTTTACAGCAAATGCTGAAGTACCTTTATTAAATACTGAAGTGTCTGCTAATTGAATTTGAACTTCCTCTTTAATGTTATCACTGTTCAAGGCATAATAACAACCTGTAATGTTCAACTGAGCCGTTCTTAATAAAGAATCAGAATACTTTTCAGATTTAATGTATGTTTCAAATTCAGAAATTGCTTGATCGTACTTCTTTACGTTCATTAACGCATTCGCAAAATAAAACTGGTCATTTGAATAAGATCCTTTTTTACTCGTTTTTGCAAAATAATCCGCTGCATGATTGTAATCGTAGGTTTTTTGATAACACATCGCAATTTGGTGATCTACATAATCTTCCAAAGAAACTTGCTGCGTGCTATCAATCGCAATTCCCTTTTTAGGCAATTTCTGATTGGTAACTTCAATCTCATACGGAAAAACCATTGAACCCATTCCAACAGAATCATTCAAGGCTTTTTTGTAATAGGTCAACGCATTAAAGTAATCTTCTTGTGCGTAAAAGTTGTCTGCATTGTAAATCCACACTTTTTTTGATTGCGAATTCGCATTCAAACCAATCAAACAGACAATTAATAATAGAATTCTTTTCATCGTGCTCTTCATTACAATCTTGGACAAATTTTATCAACTTTCGTCTTATTCTTACCATTGACATAGGTAAATGACAATTCGAATCCACCACGACCCGTTGATGCAGTTGTTAAGGATGATACGTTCACATCATATCCTAATTTTACAATAAAATTTTCCTTTTTCACTCCCAACGTAACAATAGCCGCATCCTTCATGCGGTAAATAAAACCACCTAGTAAATAGGTTTCACTTCCCTTCATGAAATAGCCTGCCTCAAGTGCATATGTTTGTTCATGAAATTTCTCTTGTTGCATAATCAATACTTTCGGAAGTAAATAGAACAATTCCGTTATATTAATTCGTGTTCCCAAATGCGCGTAAAATCGCATAGGCAAACGATTGTCCTGACCAAAAAACGATTCTTTTGGCTGTAACAAGTTAAACGCTGAAATACCAATGAATGGATTCAATTTGCTTTGTTGACGAGCGTAATAATACAATAAACTTGCATTTGCTACTGGAACAACCATTGATTGCGCTCCAAATGTTTCTCCTGATACAAGAGTTGTATTGAACTCTCCTCCATTGTTCAACGAATATTGATTGTTAAACGATAACAATTGATATTCCACTGATTTTTGCATGGCTCCAGCTTGAATTCCAAAAGAAATATTGTTGTAACGTCTTTTATCCAGAGACATGTTGTATGCGGCAGAAACTAAACCTTGAAACACATTAAAGTTTCCATATCCAGCTCGGAAATTATGCAACTGAACACCAAATCCCCACTTACGTATAGGCATATCAAAACTGACTAATGCAGATGTATAAGGTTTAAAATTGACCGATTTCCATTGGGTTCTATATTGCGCATGTACACGCCATTTCCCTTCAAAAACCCCAGTCATTCCTGAATTCAAAAACAAAGGTGCTGCATCATACATTGATAAGTGCGCGTCTTGAGCTTTAAATTTTGGTACTAAACCAATTAGGAAAAATAATAATATAAACTTCTTCATGATTAACGCATTAAAGTAACATCACCAGACTTCTTCACAACCTGACCATTGGTCATTTCCACTGTAAACGTCCAAGTATAAACACCCATTGGAGCTCTTTCGCCCTTATACATTCCATTCCAACCTTCTAAAGCATCAGTCGATTCATAGATCAATTGACCCCAATTGTTGTAAATTTTGAAATCTACCGTTTTGAAAGGCCCTCCACGAATAATGAATACGTCATTTTCACCATCTTCATTCGGTGTGAATCCTGTTGGCAATACCGGTAACAATGCAATTGATAAATTTGCCTTTGTTGTGTCTTGACAACCATTAATATCCGTAACGATTAATGTGATTGGATAAACGCCACCTGTCGAATAATTGTGAATTGAATTCTGATTGTTATCTCCTTCACCATCACCAAAATTCCAATACCAGTTGCTTAATTGATTACCAGTTGATGCGTCTATGAAATTAACATCTTCTAAGGCTAAAGCAGGATTTGGATTAATTGTAAATGCAGCCGTTGGACTTGGGTTTACAACCACATTTTGGAAAACAGTTGCTTCACAGCCAAGCGCAGAAGTTGCAGTAAATTCAACTGAATAAGTACCTGAAGCAGTGTAAGTGTAACTTGGGTTTTGCTGATTACTGATGTTTCCTTGTTCAAATAGGTATTCCCATGCATTGATACTTCCTGAAGAAATAAATGAATTATCTGTAAAGAAGATTTCACCATTTTCACAAGCAACAGTATTCGTGAATGAAGGAACCGGTAATGGATTAACTGTTACACTTTGTTGAATCGTATCAAAACATCCTAGACTAGATTCAACAATCAGAGTCGCATTAAAGGTTCCGCTTGCTGTATACGTATGCAATGGATCATCTGTAATTGATGTTCCTGTATCACCAAAACTCCAATCCCAACCAACAATTGAGCCTGATGGCGTTGTTGACATGTCAG
>JBDKHH010000212.1:0-5814 GCA_039797785.1 Bacteroidota bacterium
CGACTCGCATCTGATTTAAATTGATTGAAAGGCGAAATCCCTACTATCAATCCATTTTTTAAATACAACCTAATTCTTAATCCTTTGTAGGTTTCAAATTTCATCTTTTTTATATCAGACATTCTTATTTCTCCAAATTTTTCAGAAATGATCGAAACCGTATTTAGTAAAATAGTTTCTTTAAAGTATATTCTTCTGAGTAACAGAAAAAAATACAGTGGAATCGTTAAAAGTTCAAGAAGTGCAATTTTGACAAAAATCCCACGATTTAGGCTGTGAGGCAATAAATAAATTATTGAAAATAAAAAAAGTACGAAAGGGATAATTGATAGAAATAGACGAGTCTTCAATTTTTTATAATCGTATAAAAGTAATTTATAGTGCATACTATTTATTCAATTTCGTCAAGTTCGGAGTGAAACCCACCGTTTTTATCAATAAATAAAGTGAAATGATAATTCCAATCAGTTTCTGGTACACCAATCACATGTGATATTTTAACTGTTTTACTTTTTTTATCATATTCTTGAATCCACGTATTATGAGTTATTGCTCTTTTTAGAAATTCTTCATCTCCCATTTGCTCAAAATCATTTTTGTTAAATGTTCTTTTAAAAAGAATTGAATCAGCTTTATATACTATTATTTCAGATGAATAATCACGGTAAAAATGGGTTTCGGTTTGTCCGTTTTCTAACGTATAATCAAATGACACAGATTTATCCATCAGCGTCTTTCTCATTATTATCACTCTCAGATTCATTTTGGAATCCAATAGTGTATCAATTGTATTTTCTTCATATTGTTCTGGAATGTACTTGGCAGAATTGTTTTGTGCGTACAAAGAACACATTGAGATTAATAAAAATGGAATGATTAGCAGCTTATTTATCATGTACTTCTTTTGCGTATTTCGTTTCTCCAACAACCAAAACCACCCAACAAGTATAACACTTTTGTTTAGTTGGTGTTATCAGCATTATTAATATCTGTAATTGTGCGTTTTACAAAAGTGTGTTTTTTCACAACATTCGTTCAAATAATACTCCGGCAGCTTGTAAACGATTTTCTCATTTTCTTTCTCCATTTTACGATATCTTCTCTTACCTATTGGACTATCCCATAAATATTTCACTTCATAAATATCGCATGAATCATTGTGAAATTTGCATTGAGTCTCAGCTATTGAATCACAATTATAGGATTCTAAAACAATGAATTTAATTGTTGAATCATTTTCAAGAACAATATCAGTTAAACTTTTACCTTGAAAACATTCAAAAGGCTTGATTTCCATTTCTATTGAGTCCAATGAAGAAGAAACGTTTCTAATTGTATATTTACCATCAAAATCAGTTGTAGCGCCGTTTACAATTAAATTCCCTTTTCGAAATACCACTTTTACGAATGCAATCGGGTTGTTTGCATTATCAATTATTACCCCATTTAAATCATGAACTTGCCCCTTGAGCGAAAAGGAGAAAATCAATGCGATTAATGTTATAGTTATAGTGTGCATAGTTAATATTAACGTTTTGAGTCCATGCGCCTTTCCAAACTTTCGTTTAAAACAACAACTCGAAATTTTATTCTTTTATCCATTTCATTAACGTATCTGTAAAACAAAACATTAATAATCCAAGAATAAGAATTAATACTTTATAACTCGTATGAAATAAGATGTTTCGCAGTAGAATCCAATTATAATTTTCCTCTATTTGGGCAATTCCAATATAAGTAAACCCTGAAGTAAATAGTAAAATAAATTCCTGAGTAATGAAAATAAAACCCACCAATTTGAATAACAAAAACACTATATCTCGATGAGAAAGATCACGAATTGATTTATCTTCTTGCTGAAATACTTTATGTCTGAAAAATTTAGAACGTACAAATTCATTTCGAAAAATCATTAGCCAAGCAAAAAATGCGTACAATACAATCTTTGTAATTGTCGTTGTTAGAATCCAATACCCAACGTTAGAATCTTCAAATATTTTGTTTTCAAAAAATGCTTTTAGGAGATCCAAAGTAGTATCACCTGCCATGTAGAATAGATATATTCCAAATAGTTTTAAGCCAATAGTTATAGATTTATACATATTTCTTATTATTCTATGAAAAATTCTTTAACGATTCTTTAAATTATAATTACTTTTTAATGCCCAACTTCAACCTTGTAAAATATATATCTCCAATCCTCATTTATTGCCGAATCTTTAATAATTTCAATAACACGAGAATAAGGCGGAGAATAGTTAGTACCTGCATTAAAAACCAGTGTGTGAGAGTAACTACAGTTAAGGTAAACTTCTCATATCAGTATTTTCTTTTAATTGAAATTCTAGTGTCCCATTAAAATTAGTATTTATATCATCTAGGTATATCTTTCTAGATTCGAGTTTCTTTATTAACGGTTCATATTTTCCGTTATTAATTTTCACAAAAAATGAATTTCAACATTTTTCTGACCGTGACAATCTCCTTCTTACTCCTGTATTTTTAATTCAGGCAATTCTACTTCACCAAGTTTCGTGATCAATGATTCGCGATTTTCCAAAATTCGATTGAAGAATGGTTTCAAGTCTTCATTTGTGTAAAGTGCATCCTTAAAACTATAGGCATACAACACCAAATATTTCTGGCCATTTGCATTTTTGCGTTCCGTGTAGCGATACAAATCCCATTCATATAGCGTCTCTTGATCTGATAGTATAAAATCAATAATGACATCTCCTTGGTTTTCGTACAAAGTCCAATTAATGATTGGATTCTTCTTCTTCAGCTTTTTTAATTCATCGACCTTTACTTGAGCCGCAGTTGTTGGAGATATTTGTCCCTTTAGCGCTTCCACGATGAACATTTCATTGTAATTATCTACGGTTGTGCTATCCAATAAATATTCATGCTTGTAATAACCTTGAACTGGATTCGAGCTCCAAGCAAGAATGAATTTTGAGGCGTTAAAAACGATTGTATCGCCTGTTCCCATATAATTAGTCACCGAGACACGTGACAGTTTTTCATTTTGTGTATGCTGGAGCGTTGAATCGCTTTGCGCGTTAGCACTTAAACTAACTAAAAAGGCTATTAGAACGATTGATTTATACATAGGTTGGTATTTGTTGTTTTCGGTTTTTTTTCTTCAAAAATAAATTGTTTAACGAAGATAGGATTTTTTTGGTTCGAATGATTGATTTTACGAAGAGAGAAACTGTGCTGGAGTATGGAGGTTGTCATTTTCTAATTCAATATTAAGTATCGGAATTTTGAAAATTAATACTAGTTTAATTCATCACATTGTCCTTTGCAACTGATCATCACCCCTTTTTCAAAAACAGCTTCTAATTTTCTTGTGCCATCTTGAAAATACTCAAACATTTGACCTTCTAATAAGCCCTTTAAATTCAATCCCTGCTCTTTGACTTGACCATTTTCGAAATAGGATATAAACAAACCATCTTTTTTGTCATTCTTGTAATTTTCTTCAACCGCAATTTTCCCGTTTTCATAATAATTCACCCATGTACCTTCTTTTTTACCGGCCAACCATTGCTGAAGTTCTATTAAACTCCCATTTTCATGAAAAAATAACCAACTCCCTGAAGGCAGATTATTCTCATAGAAATTTACTTCTTGTAAAAAACCATTTTCAAAATAGACGAATCTGCTTTGAATGACATCTTTGATATAAGATTCTATTTGATATATGGTTCCATCCTCAAAGAACCTAATCCATTGGCCATTGCGTTCACCTTGCAAATAACTACCTTTAAATTTGATTTGTCCATTGGGGAAATAGGAATAATTTTCTTGAATTATTCCATTTTTAAAAATTGTTTTTGAAAATAATATTCCGTTATGTGCTGAATAAGATGTTCCATCAAGTACACCATTTTTATATTCAGTAAGTTTATAGAGTTTGTCATTCTCACATATCCGAACTAAACCAGAATACCTTTTTCCCTTAAAATAAACATCATGAACATTATCAAGGTTTTCAATACGAATACCTAATGAATCAGTTAAGTCATGAATAGTGATTCCTTTGTTACAACTGCATTTAGTTGGAAATTCATTTTCCTGTCCAATGCAAATCTGAAAGGAAAAAAACATGAATAGAAAAAGGATAATCAATTTGGGCATAAAATAATCATTTGGAAGTATTCATCATTCGGAATACTATTGTGAATCGTTTAATTAACATTACCTCTAACGTTCCCTCGCTTAATGAAGAAGATGCTTATTAAAATTACTATTTTTTGGCATTCAATAATCGTAAGTTTTTCGTGACCAACAAGCCCAGCACTTGTGCCAGAGTTGTGCAGTCAGCATTTAGTCACATATCGTATCGCAGGTTGTTTTTGAATTTTCCTGACTTAATTTTGTCTTGTCTCGTTTGAAATTAAATTTTGTATCGTAAATATCCGTTGTATGCGAGTAACAGTTTTTGTTTAGATCATCAAAGAGATCTTCATCATAAACTGACTTTGTTTTAACACGTAAGTCTAAAAATGAATTTGTGTATAAAAGGGTTTCATTTTGATAATGTCCGCCGTCACCACCTACAGAAGTAACAAGAACAACATCATTAATTTTGTCGTTTGTTTTATCGTATGTAAAGTGGTAATAATTGTCATATCCATCTTCATCATCATGTATTATAGTAAATAACACATAATCATTGATTTTTACATAATCAAAGAAATAGTATCTAGCATATTCGTCAAACTTGAGCTTATAATCTTTAATGTTTTTAACCGAATAGTTGTCCAGATACTTTTGAAAAAAGCTTGATGGAATTTGGTTACAATCACCACATGCTTTTTCTTTTAGATTGTATTTTGATTTTCTTTTTTTCGAATTCTTTATAATTACCTCGATTGGTAAATGTGCTTTTTTTGTTTCCTCGTCTTTTTCACTACTTTTTGACTCGACTTTTGGTAGTTGAATATTTTCTGGGTTTTCGTTACATCCAACGAAAATCAACATTAAGCAACATATTTTAAGCATATACTTCATTGCAGTATGGGTTTTGGGCTGCTGTTTTACAAAAGTTTAGTTTCTTGCTTTCACGTAACTTCAGCAACGCAAAGCCGAAGTTAAAATTATTTTGACTGTTCTAGATTAATAAGTTCATAATCAAAATGTACTTTCGAATTCAAATTGTTTTCTGACTTGTTAAGATGATTCTTTAAATCTTCTAGAAATGTAATGACCTCGGATTTTAACTTTCCAATTAGACTGTTTATGTTTAATATTTGAAGTTTTATTTCTGAATCGTTAATCCAATACATGTCTCTCATACAATCCCATAAGGCATCCCAATTCTCACCAAAATAAGGCGGAAAATCAAACGCTTTATCAAAAGCTTTCATTAAATCAAGTTTTGAATTTATTCCTTTGCAATCAATTTCAGCTGTATACATTTTGGTGAAAATATTAGTTGTCCTGGTTAAATTGAATTCGAATTAAATTGTTCCTTACAAGGGTTTACTGCAAAGCACTCTTCTCGACTCATTAAACAAATCGTGTCCTCGAAGTTAAAATTATTTTGGCTCAAATTAGTCTTGTTGCGAAGTGTTTTTGGGCTGATCCGTGATGGTTGTTAACTGCCATTATTTTAATTCGTTTGTCATTCGCTTATATAAATGTTCTATTTCATTCCAGTTAGTTTTTTCTGTTGGATCTTTGTAAAGTAGCTGAATAGTTGAGAAAAATTCATCTTTCCTTTCTTTGTGTTCTTCAACCAATCTTTGTTTGTCAATTTTTATGTTTCCCCATTCTTTTGCAAGCACTAACTCAATTTGCTTG
>JBDKHH010000213.1:0-5058 GCA_039797785.1 Bacteroidota bacterium
TAATGCGCTCACCAACACCAGGAACATCCACGTGAATCAAGTAAACACCAGAAGCAACTGGAATATTTTGATTGTTCGTTAAGTTCCAATCCTGATAGGTAATAGGATTATCTTTTTTGTATGTTTTAATCAATTTACCTTGAGAATTGTAAATTTTTACGGTACAAACTTCTGGAAGATTAATGATTTTAACGCGTGTGTCTAATTTGTTTTGTTCATATTCTGAATATGCATTGTAAGGATTTGGCACAACATTAATCAATTTTAACGCATCTGCTAACGCATCTCTGCTTGATGTTTCGGTATGAACGGCAGCCATGTTCCATGAATACATAGGATTTCCATTGTTTGCACCAGTAACAGTGTAGTTTTTGTATTCTTTGTTCATGCGAACTTTAATTGTTGCATCTGTTGAAAGAAGTGTTTTACCTTCATTCAACAATGGATTGATTATCCACATTAAACTGCCGTACATTTCTCGTTTTGCTGTTGGGCTATTGGCCTCAACTTGCAACATTTTCTGGTAAAGGTGGTTTCCACTCAAGTTTTCAGCTACATTCGGATTGTACTCAGGAAAATCATAACCATTGCTGAAATTATTAAGTGTTTTAGCCTTGGTTCCAAAAATCCATATTGAATGTCCTCCTCCGAAAATAGGTGAAGTGCCTAATGATGAGTATTTTCGACTTGTTGGATTCCAGATCATATCAGCGCCATTATCTGCTCCTAAAAAGGAATTTTCACAAAATGCAATATACAAACGTGCACCAGTCTCCAAATCGATGGCGTAACCTGGGAACCAGCTCATTCCTGTTCCTGTACCGTCCGGCTTACCGTATTTATCAACACTCGGGCTTTTTCGCATCATTCCTGGTGTACAAGCACCAACATTTAAATCTTCATCTCTCCCTAATTCGATAACAGGACAACGGGTCCATTTCGATCGATCGTCGGTAAATACAATATCAACACTTGGTAAAAAGGAAATCATTGCATTGGTATGCGATGCGCCAGGGCTATACAAATTATAATACGCTAATGGCATAAAATCGCATTGATAACCTGTGAGTCGGTGAGGGGCAATACCACCTTTTAATAGTTTATCATATTCATGGGTATCATCAACACCGATTTCATCATCATAACAACCGCCTTGATAAAAGGGTTCTTCAACTCCGTTAAATGGTTCAGCAACATAAGCACCGGATCGTATCCAGTTACTTGGGTTAAAAGCACTTCCGTCGGATGCGAAGCCTAACCAGTTCTTAGAGGAATCAGCAAAGGAAATTGAACTACTCAGAACGGACGTTTTTTGTAAGCCTCCAGAAACATCTCCTGTATAATTGTATTGTTTAATCTGTACAGAAATTCCCCATTGCGGAATGATTTGTTCATTATCACTAGCAATTGTACGCTCTGATTGAATAGAATCCAATAGTTCTCCTCCTTCTGAGGCATAGCGATAAATTGTCCAACTAGAAGTATCAGCACCGTTTATGGGACTTGTCGAATAATCCCTGAACTTGCATTCAAAATAACCGTCCGCCACATTCAATGGGTCAACTACTTTAATGTTTATTGGTCCAAAGTTCTGTGCATAAGTCACCTTGTCTTGCTGTCCATTTAGAATGATTTCCACCAAAGAATTACTTGATAACTCTAAAAGATTACTTCCATTTCCATAACCATCCAAGCGCGTAATTTCTGGCGATTGACCATATTCCATGTAATGCAAAGTTCCGTTGGCTTCAGGAAGAGGATTGTGCGGTATTACCTCAATTGCTTTTACTTCTCCAATCGAAGCTTTTCTGCTCACTAAGTATTTTTTTTGCTGCCCATCAAGAGCCAATGGATCATATGGATTGTAATCCTTATAATTGTTATAGGCATAAGAAACAGCCAAATAATAATATCTTTTGAAGTTTACTAGTTCGGTATTGCCTTGAGCAAATAAGTCATTTTTTACACTAAAACTGTGCTTAATACCGTTATTTGATCCATCAACTCGTTCAATTGGAATACTGGCACTTAAATCGTTGTCGAATTCGAAATTGATAATTTTTGACACACCATCTTTGATATCACATTGTGCTACTAAACGTGCTTTATCAGGATTCAAAATGTCAGATAAAGAAACTTGTGGACTCGCAAGTTGAAATATTTGGTATCCTTGAAAACGATAATATTTATCTGCATTTGGATCACTTGTCACAATAAACGGATCGTATTCCGCATAAAGTTCTTTGTAGTTGTTGGAATTAGAAGAATTCGAAAGTGTCAGAATAACTTCATTGCTTAATTCTTGTGCATATAAATCTGGGGCATGCGGTCCTTCCAATACTTTAAAACAATTTTCAAAAAGTGCCTGTGCTTTGTCGTCAGCGCGTTGTAATACTTCAACAGAAGCGTATGGATCTCCACCATTTGAACGTGCCCAAACAACACCAACTGTAATGTTGTTCACTGCGCCTGGTTTTAGTACAAATGGTCCAGCGGATTCGACAAAGCGTCTGTCATTTGGTGGATTATTTGAACCAACTTCAGTCCATGGCTGTTGAGGTAAACCACCAGTTCCCCAACCTAGAGGATCAGTATCTCCTGGGAACATAAAATCACACGGAACTGCTGGATTTGATTCTACATCTGAGATGTGTCCGCTACCACCGTATGAGAATTGACTTCCATCTTTCCAAAATCCTCTTAAATAGTTGTAGTAATCAGATGCATTGATCGGATCCGTTTGGTTTGGATTTGCCCCGTTCGTCGTATTCGAATAATACAAAAAACGACGCATTCCAAAACGTTCATTGTCGATAATTCCATCTCCGTAACCAATTCCGTTCAACGCTTCATTGTATCCAATTCCAAATGCATTATCGACGCCATCATTGTCTTGATATGGTCCTTCAAAGAAATCAACACCGACTGCTGGAGGTGAATAACCATAACCCTTGTAGCCAGAGTTTTCGCCGTCAAAATTATCACCGTTATAATAATATCCTAAACCTCTATTGACATCACAACCAACATAATCATCATATGGATCACCTAAAGCTCCATCCGTGAAAAAGCCAAAATACGTGTTGTACAAAGTTTGCGTTCCGCGATTAATCAATTCATAATTGTAGAACGTCATGTTATTGATTTCGTCATTCGAAGCAAAGGAAAATGCTTGCGCTCTAATTTCCATTCCAATCGCATCAGCTCCCGTTTCGGTATGAATGTTTCCTTTGTCATTCATTACCCACCAATAATTCAAATCCCCGAATAAAGAGACGCGACGATCGATTTTACATTCTTTCGTTTTATAGATATCGTGCCAAGGATAATCGCCTTCCTCCCAATTGTAAACTCCATCATCGTTTCTGTCGAAAAAAGGTGCGAGGTAGTAATCTTGCCCCATTGAAACATCTCCATGTGCTGGCCAATCTTTAATGATATCGGGAATCTTATAATTTGGAAAAAGTTCTGATTGTGTGTTCGTACCATTTTCTAAATCCGAAATTCCTGCATCGTACCAAGCGACAAATTCTCGCACCATGTCTTGCGTTGTTACAAAATGCTTATCGTATTTAGCACAATTTTCATAGGTCGTTTCAGCAATCACTTTTGATAATGGTCCAGTCCAATAATCTTGTCCTTCACGGTAACGCAATGCTGCTAATTTTAATTGATTGTTGACGTCTGTTCCTCCCAACCAAAGTGCTGCCGTAAACAAGGCCATGATGCCCGAATTCTTTGGTACTTCATATTGCGAATAATTTTGATTCGGTTTTTGCCATAGATTTCCTGCAGTATGAACAAGCATACGCACATTGTTTGATTCCATGTAGGTGGAAGTAGTTGGGGGCGTACATTGTGCTGCCTTTGTTGGATTTTCTTTTATCAAAACTTTGCCAGCTCCAGCATAGGGTTGAGCTTGACTGAAAAAGACGCAAATAGAGAAAAATACAACAAGAGCTGCTTTCATAAATTGTAGTTTAAGTGACCAAGATAATGAATATTGTAAATACAACTTCGTAGCAATGAGTAAACGGTGTTTTTTAAACGGTAAAGTGTTGCTGGCAAAGAATAATTAACGCTTTAAACGTTTCGTAAATTCCACTAATAGCGTTGTAATATCTTCGTATTCGACAAAACTTAAATTTGCTTGTGTATCAAACACGTCATGATAATTTTTATTCGGTCCCATAGTGTAAATAAAAAACGCTGGAACGCCCATTTGTGTAAACCAGTAATGATCCGAATTAGCAGCAGGTCCGCGTGATTTAACCTGTTTCAATAGATTTTTCTCGGTATTGATGGCTTGTAATTCCTTGAATTCGGTTTCAAAAAGTGTTGCATTCACGACAGTAATTCCGTCTTCTCCACTACCCATGATATCTAAATTCAATAAAAAGGCAATCGTATTTAACTTGATCAACGGATGCTCAACGAAGTATTTTGAACCAACTAATCCAGCTTCTTCTCCAGCGAACGCAATGAACAAAATATTATAATCAACAGGATTTTCTTTGAAGTAGTTCGCCATACTCAGCAACATTGCTGTTCCACTTGCGTTGTCATTCGCTCCAGGGAAATAGGTTTCAGCACCCATGCGTCCCAAATGATCGTAATGCGCTGAATAAACAACGGTTTTCTTCGACTTCTTTTTAGCTGGTAAATAAGCGAAAACATTGCGCGAAGTATAACCTTCGATAAGGTTCGCCGTAATTGAAAGAGAAAAATTACTTCCCGCCAAGAATACAGAATCTTGAATTTGAATCAAAGGATTTTTTAATTGTTGATCTGCAACGGACCATGTAAATTTTCGATCCATGATTTCAAAAACGGGCATCATTCCAGCAAGTTCTTCAGTCAAACCAGCAACTTTTTTCAATGTGTCTGCAGATAGTTTACGAAAATCTAGCGCTATCGCATTGTATTCTTTACCGTTAGAAATTGATTTAATTTCTTCTATCAATTGTTCAACGTTTAACGCCGTTTCAATCGAAATTAATTTTGGATGTAATTCTAATTTTCCTCCCGCACTCGCTGGATCTACCAAATAATGAACTC
>JBDKHH010000214.1:0-4532 GCA_039797785.1 Bacteroidota bacterium
TCTGCTTTATCAAACACCAAACCTTCTGACAAAAATTCTTGACACCAATCTTGTTCGTTTGAGAACGTTTCAATCGCCTCATTCGCCAAAGCCTGATTTTCTGTTCCATACATCAATTGATGCGCTAATAAATTTGAACCTTTTCGAGAAACAGTGCGATTGAGTAATTGGTAGATACTTTTCTTTCCGAATAAATCCATATCCAACGCATACGCATGTTGAGCGTTTTTGAATTCATTTCCTTCCTCAAAGTGCAACCAATCGCCATTCAAAACGTTGATTTCTTCTTCGTTGATCTCAATTAGTTTCTTCCATTTGTCACGCTGATACTTCGCATTAGGGGACAGATTCACTAAGATTAAAAACGTAATGAAGAAAATTCCAAATCCAATAAATGACAACGAACTTCCCCAAAAAAAGTACAACGAAAGAAAGGCGATTAGAAAAGCGATTAATCGAAAGGTTCCAATTAATTGATAAGACCGTTTTGCCTTTGCATGTTCAATTTTACATGCATCAATGCGTTGCGTATAATAAGTTCTATTCTTCAATTTCACAATTTTGTATTATTACAAACATACTGATTCTTTAGCGGTGCGTTCTAAAAATTAATCCTTATTTTTAAGTCGTGAATAAGAACATCGATCGATTAAAACTCGCCCATTTTGGAAATCTTGAGCTACTTGCCAAACAAGTGGTTGAAGGATTTATTACTGGATTACACAAAAGTCCTTTCCACGGTTTTTCGGTTGAATTCGCCGAACATCGCTTGTATAACAAAGGTGAATCAACACGCCATATCGATTGGAAATTGTATGCTCGAAGCGGTAAATTGTTCACTAAGAAATATGAGGAAGAAACGAATTTGCGTTGCCAAATTGTGATTGATTGCTCAAGTTCTATGTATTTCACAAAGGACGCGGAACTAAATAAATTCGACTATTCAGTTTATTCTGCGGCTTCTTTAATCGAACTGTTAAAGCGACAACGCGATGCTGTTGGCTTATCGTTTTTCTCGAACAAGTTAGAATTACACACTGCTGCTAAATCTTCCATGGCGCATCATCGCTATTTGTATAGTGAATTGGAGAAGCGAATGACGCAGTATTCAGAAGGTGCGAAAAAAGAAACGAACGCGATTCAAGCAATTCACGATGTTGCAGAATTGTGTCACCAACGTAGTTTGATTATCATTTTCTCAGATATGTTGGATGATCCAAATCATTTGGATGAACTATTTCAAGCAATTCAGCACATGAAACACAACAAGCATGAAGTGATTTTATTTCATGTTGTGGATAAAAAAATGGAGGTTGATTTTGAGTTAGACAATCGTCCATACAATTTGGTAGACATGGAAACAGGCGAAAGCATGAAACTTCAACCTGCTGAAATAAAAGACTTTTACCACGAATCAGTTGAGAAATATTTTACGGAATTAAAAATGCGTTGCACCAACTATCAAATTGATTTTATGGCTGCAGATATCAATGTTGGATTTGAGCAAATACTGCTTCAATACATGTTGAAAAGACAGAAACTGTATTAACAAGTTTCTAACTGCGAAGCATCTAAGCCTTGTGAGCATCTTCCAATAAATCCAAAACAGTTTTAACAGGACTGAATGTTTCTGAAGGAATTTCCAAGAACAATGTGTTCCAATTCGACATACTTCCATTCCACAAACCAGGTAATTCCAAGAATCGAATTGCTTTACCGTGATGTTTTTTGCGTACGATGAAGTATTTTGAATCGTCTTTGTAATCCATTAAATCGAACTTTTGTCCGTCCAATGAAATAGATGATGCAGCAATCATCACAGGATTGAAATGCGTACTTTGAACCATCAATCGATATTGATCTCCTTTCATTGAAATTTGAGCTTTCTCAACAATCTGCTTAGTTACAACACCATTGTCATTTACCCAAAATGGACCGCCACCTGGCTGACCTTCGTTTTTCACCATTCCACAAACACGAGCAGGACGATTCAATAATGTTTTAATGCAATCGTCGGTTTTGATATCCTTTAACTGACTTTCAGAAAACACTTGAAAACGTTCATTCAATTTTTGCAAACCTTCAACACTTGGAGCGTCAAAGACTTTTTTCGCTTCTGCTTTAAAATCCAACAATAATCCACCCAATAGTTTCCATGTTTGAATCGCTAAATCAGAGTTTTTATAATGTTGAAGATTATCAATGTTTTTAATAAAAACGATTTCGTCTTCTATTTCATTTAAATGAGACAACAATGCTCCGTGACCTGCAGGACGCGAAATCAATTCATTTTTATCGTTAAAACATACATTCTTTGTTTCGTCAAATGCTATTGAATTTGTGCGAATAGATTGCTCTGTAAAATCAACATTGTAGTTTGTTCCACTCAATCCTTCAATGTGTTCAATACCACTGCGGATTTCTTTTTCAAACGCCGATTGAATGGTAAAATGAAAGGAAAATTTATCGTTTTCTAATTGCGCTCCTTGTAATAATTGCTCTTGAAATGGATTTAAAATAAAAGGATCATTGCTGTGAAATGGAATTAATCCTTTTGGTAAATGGCCATAACCCAAACCATCTTGGTTCAATATGTAAGAAACGATTTCTTCAAATTCGATTGTCTGTTCTTTAATCGCACGTTGTTTATCCTTCGGTAATTGTTTAAAAAATGCAAAATCACTGATTGAATTCAAAAAACGCTCAACTTTAGATCTATTCTCATCATTTGGTTCCTCTAAAAACGCATAGAGAAATTCAAACATGCGTGAACCTGAACCAGACGCAGGAATAAAAAAGCAAATAGGTACATTTTTCTGAATATATTTCTCAATGTACTTCGCTTTTTCTTCATTTGATAAACGCAAAATACCTTCACCCAATTTACATGGCGCTACCAGTTCTAATGAAGGATTTTCATTAAAAACTTTTTCTCTTTGCGAATTAATTTCTTGCTCAGTGAATTGATGTGACATGATTTGGATAAAGTTTTCTTTAATTTGTACCGTGAATATAATTTTCGAATATATAAATTATCGGTGGAATGCCAAGGGTCGACATGGAACACATTCACCATTTGTCTATGATTTCACAGATAAATGTTTAAAAATTCCAATTGATTCAACGTTTGACACGAAACGAAAAACACTTTTCAAGGAATTAAAATCGAACAATTCGACCATTCACATCGAAGATTTTGGAGCTGGATCAAAGTATTTAGGAAACGAACGTAAAATTTCCCAGATTTTCAAAACAAGTTCATCCAAAGGAAAATATGGCGATTTGCTTTTCAAACTTGCCAAGTATTATCAGCCGTCAACTATTTTAGAATTTGGAACTTCTTTGGGAATTGGAACGATTCATTTAGCGAGTGGAAATCCAACATCACATGTGATTACCGTTGAAGCTTGTTCTGAGACAAGAAATCAAGCCTTAAAAAACATCGAATCGTTTGAAAGTGATTCTGTTCAAAGCCAATTAGGTACATTTGATTCATTTTTTTCATCCTATGAAGGAGAAGCCTTTGATTTAGTTTTTGTGGATGGACATCATGATGGTGATGCATTGAAAAAATACATGCAACAATTGGAAAAATTCACGCACAACGATACGATTTTCATTTTAGACGATATTCGCTGGAGTGATTCGATGCTTGATGCTTGGAATTGGTTCGTTCAACATCCGGATTACCATGTGACAATGGATCTTTTCCGAATGGGAATTGTTTTGAAACGTCCACAACAAGTGAAAGAACATTTCATTGTAAAGCTGTAAAAGCTACTTAAAAAGTTGTCGTTAACAAATCAAACACTTGCGGTTGAGCGCTTGCAGGTTGAGAAAAAGTAACGCTTGAACTTCCCGTATAAATTCCATCAGGTCGTTCTGCTGCTACAGGAACTGCTGCATAAACAGCTTCAGGTTCTGAACGATACTCTTCAACAGACATTTCAGCTGCCGCAACCATAACATCTTCATACATAGGTTCCGTATCTACCGAACGCGTCTGAACAGTTGGTTCAATCGCTGGTTCAACGACCGTACTTTCTGACGCCGAATTTGCAGTTTTCGCTGTTGTAGGCTTCACGTTTTGTTTCTCGACTTTCACTTCAGCCAATTGAGTTTCCGATTGATCTTGAATCTTTGTGGAATTAATAATTGGATAGGCCAACAATAACAAAAGAGCTACTGCCGCAATTTGCACCAACGGACGTTTAATGAATGCCTTTTCTGTTGGATACAAAACAACCAAAGCAGAATTGTACCAAATTGCTCTTGGTTTGTGCCCATGTTTTTGCGCAAAAATATCATCCAACGAATTTTTGGTTTCGACGCGCGGCTGAAGTGTTTCCGATTTTTTCAGTGATTCAACACTTAGAAAAACCATTTTCAATTGCTCAAACTCCTCTTCAGAAGAACAATAGTCATTCAAGGCAACACGCTCATTGCTTGAAAGTTCATTGAACTCTTTTTCTAAAACTGTATTTACTAATTCCTTTTCCATCTAACGATTTTCTATAGGATTAAACTCTTTT
>JBDKHH010000215.1:0-3028 GCA_039797785.1 Bacteroidota bacterium
CTGGAGCAGATTCTTTTGATTCTTTAACAGCAATTACAGTTTCCTCTTTGGTTTTTGTATTAACGTATACTAAACCTTTATCTGTTTTAATTTGCTGACCTTTCGCATCTTTTTTAGGAACAAGGTTTTTATCAACTGGAACACTTGCAACAACTGCTTTTTTGTCTTTAGCAGTGTCTTTTTTCTTAGCGTTTTCTTTTGCTTTAAGCGCAAGTTCCTTTTTTTGCTGTTCTTTAATTTCTTCCTCTGATGGTTGATTCACAATCGTGAATACAGATAGGATTATTCCAATTAAAACCAGTCCAATGACGGTATTTCTATCCATTTCTATTTTGTTTTATTTGCAATAGCTGCGTTAATGAAGGCTACAAACAGTGGGTGAGGGTTTGCAACTGTACTTTTATATTCTGGGTGAAATTGTGCTCCAACAAACCACGGATGGTCTTTGATCTCAACAACTTCAACTAAACCAGTTTCTGGATTTCTTCCTGTTGGAATCATCCCAGCATTTTCAAATTCTTTTAAATAATCGTTATTGAACTCATAACGGTGACGGTGACGCTCAGAAATTGTATCCGTGTTGTAAGCCGCTTGAACGTGTGAACCTGGTTTCAACTGACATTTGTATGCTCCCAAACGCATTGTTCCACCAAGGTTCGAAATTGTTTTTTGTTCTTCCATCATACTGATAACAGGATATTTCGAGTCTTCAGCAATTTCAGTTGTGTGTGCATCGGCGTAACCTAAGACGTGACGAGCGAACTCAATCACCGCACATTGCATTCCTAAACAAATTCCGAAGAATGGAACTTTGTTTTCACGTGCATAACGAACTGATTCGATTTTTCCTGAAATTCCACGTGATCCAAATCCTGGAGCAACTAAAATTCCGTCCAAACCTTTCAATTCTTCGTCAATATTTGATTTCGATAATTTTTCTGAATGAATCCATTTCACATTTACACGTGCTTCATTTGCAACACCTGCATGAATAAATGCTTCAGAAATAGATTTGTATGAATCTTTTAATTCAACGTATTTACCAACTAAACCAATGTTTACTTCTGTTTTAGGATTTTTTAAACGATCCAAGAAGTTTTTCCAACTTTCTAAATTTGGAATTGATTTTGACGGTAAACCTAATTTTTCCAAAACCACTTTATCCAATTCTTCCGCTTGCATTAACAATGGAACATCGTAGATTGAAGCAGCATCACGTGATTCAATTACCGCGTTCATGCTTACGTTACAGAACTTAGCAATTTTCTTACGAAGTGTTAAATCCAATTCATGTTCTGTTCTACAACATAAAATATCCGGCTGAACACCCAATTCCAATAACTGTTTTACCGAGTGTTGCGTTGGTTTCGTTTTTAATTCACCCGCTGCAGCCAAATAAGGTACCAGCGTTAAGTGAATTACGATACAATCATTTTCAAATTCCCACATCATTTGGCGCACAGCCTCAACGTATGGAAGTGATTCAATATCTCCAACTGTTCCACCGATTTCAGTAATTACGATATCATACGTTCCTTTTTTACCAAGGATTTGAATGCGATCTTTGATTTCGTCAGTGATGTGAGGAATTACTTGAACCGTTTTTCCTAAAAATTCACCACGACGTTCTTTCTCGATAACAGATTGATAAATACGTCCAGTTGTAACGTTATTTGCTTGAGAAGTAGGAACATTCAAGAAACGCTCATAATGTCCAAGATCTAAATCTGTTTCAGCTCCATCGTCTGTAACGAAACATTCTCCATGCTCATACGGATTCAGTGTTCCTGGATCGATGTTGATGTACGGATCAAGTTTTTGGATGGTTGTTGAATAACCTCTTGCTTGAAGCAATTTTGCTAAGGATGCTGATATAATCCCTTTACCCAGTGAAGATGTTACTCCCCCTGTTACAAATACGTATTTTGTTGAATTTGACATGTATCTATGAAATGTAACTACGGGGCGCAAAGTTAGTACATTCCTTTTAATACCGAAGGATAAAATGTTAATAGAATTAAAATAATATTAACAATTTGACCGCTTGTTGAGAAATGTGATTGAAAGTTGGGAGGAATGTGGTAAAAACTATTGTTTTAAATCATCAATCACCAATTACTAATCACGAATCATAAATCACGAATCACGAATCATCCTCCTCCCCAATTCTCATTCAAGCCCTGCTGGAAATAGAAACGATCTTTTCGAACTGACGCTTTCTCAAAAACCGGACAACCAGTTTCGTCTAAGCGTGGGTAATGCGGCGTATTCCGTTCAACTTTCTTCGGTAAAAACAACAAGTCGTGAATGAAGCGGTTTTGCACAGCATGGCGCAAATGTTCACTGTCCACCCCAAGTTTGAAATGCACGTTTTGACCAAATCCCAAATTGTAATAAACACCACCGTAAGCAATTCCATGACTTGTTCTTCCATACGGCAAATCTTCCAAAACACGGAATCCACTTGGTTGGTGCTTCATAGGAATTTTTTCCCATTGAGAATTCTTTGTTTCGCCCGTCCAAATGTACATTCCAGCGATAAATTTGAAATTTTGATAACGATAAGTCGCCGCGAAATGTCCAGTTCTGAAGCGATCTTTTGCTTGACCTCCAAAAACATCATTTTCAAATAGGAGGGACGTGTTTTTTAAGTGAAGCGCCCAACCTCCTGAAAGTTGTGAAGTACCAGCATTATCTTTGTAAATGAGGTAATTAAATCCAAGTCCGTAATTGTAAGTCGTATTGTGAAATAAACCATTCAATTGAAAATCAGGCGTTAGGTTTCTTTTTCCGGCCATTAAATGTAAACCAACTGACGAACGCGATTCCCAGAAATGTGTACGTTTTCCGTAACTCGTTGCATTAAAAGTTAAGCTTTGTCCAAGATTGAATTGATAGAAATAGTCAGTGTAATAGGCGTTTACGTTGATGCCGATGTTGTTTACATGTGTTCCTACGTTAAACGTTAAACCGAGTGAAACGCCAAATTTTTGATTACTAAACGTTTGGCCAAACATGAAGCTTGGAA
>JBDKHH010000216.1:0-2646 GCA_039797785.1 Bacteroidota bacterium
AGTGGAAAAAACGGTCAAATTGACCACCCCATTCCAGTGTAAATTGACCATCAGTTTCGGAGTAAACTGACCACCACTTTCCAATTCAAAATGACCACCTAATATCGGTGGAAATTGACCACTAAAAACTACTGCTTTTTTCATGTTGTTAGCACCATACATTCGTTAAAAAAATACGGATTATGGCAAACAAAATAACAGACATGAGTAAAATTAGAAAAGTAATTAAATTCCATTGTAGCGGAAAGAGTAAGTTGTTTATTAGCAATTATTTATCTCTTTCCAGAAATACAGTAAAGAAGTATATATCTTTATTTGAGGTTCTTGCCTTGCCTTTTGAACAGATTAATCAAAAAACGGATGCCGAACTAGAAACCTTGTTTTCACAAAATACTCTTGAGAGCATTAGCCCCAAATTGCAAACTCTTTATAATTTTTTTCCTCAAATGGAGAGGGAGTTAAAAAAAGTTGGCGTTACAGTGCGTCACATGTGGGAGAAGTATATTGCAGCCAACCCAGATGGATTAAGGAGTTCTCAATTTAGTTGCCATTACAAAACATGGAGCAAACGGGTTAATCCAGTTATGCACATGAATCACAAAGCGGGTGATAAAATGTATGTGGATTATGCCGGAAAAACGCTTTCAATTATTGACAAAGAAACAGGAGAAATCAAGGAAGTTCAATTTTTCGTTGCCATATTAGGCGCCAGTCAATACACTTATGCAGAGGCTTGTATGAGCCAAAAAAAGGAAGACTTTGTTAGCTCGGTAGAAAATGCCATGCGATTCTTTAAAGGTACTCCAGCGGCAATTGTTCCAGATAATTTAAAGTCAGCGGTAATAAAAAGCAGTCGTTTTGAACCTACCATCAACGAAACCTTGGCGGATTTAGCAGAACATTACCAAACCACCATACTACCAGCCAGAGCCTATAAACCACGTGATAAGTCACTCGTTGAAGGTGCTGTAAAGATATTATACCGAAGGATTTATGTAAATCTAAAAGACATTAAATTCTTTTCTCTGGAGGAATTAAATCAACAAATATGGGATCTACTGGACACCCACAACAGTAGAAAGCTCACAGGGAGACCTTATTCTCGTTTGGATTTGTTTTTAGAAGATGAAAAACAAAACCTTCGTCCACTGCCTCAAGAACGCTTTGAGATTAAATACCAATCCTTTGCCACAGTGATGCAAAATGGACATGTTCAATTAAGTCAAGACAAAAACTACTACAGTGTTCCGTATCAATATCTAAAGAAAAAAGCCAAACTATTGTATACCAAAACAACCGTTGAAATATATCATAAATACAATAGAATAGCCATTCATACAAGGAATTATAAACCTTATGTCTATAACACAAATCCAGATCATTTAGCAAGCACTCATCAATTTGTGGCTCAGTGGAGCGCCTCTAGGTTTATTGATTGGGCAAGCAACATTGATCCTTGTGTGGGAGACTATATCATCCAAATAATTGAAAGTAGAAACCACCCAGAACAAGCCTATAAAAGTTGTTTAGGAATATTAACCTTCGAGAAAAAGGTGGGTAAGCAGCGATTGATAAATGCCTGCAAAAGAGCACTCGATTTTAGAATTTACAGCTTCAAAACCATACAAAATATTTTAGAAAACAATTTGGACAGTATTGATTTTGAGCAAGAACAAGAGCAAGAACTCCCAAGTCACAATAACATAAGAGGAAAACACTATTTTAACTAATCTAAATTTGATAAACATGAATGAATCCACAGTAACAAAAATGAAACAAATGAAGCTTTATGGTATGCATAATGCTTTTAAAACCGCCATTGAAAGCGGAAAAACAGACCATTACACGCTCGATCAGTTTGTATCGATGATTATTGATTCTGAATGGGACCAGAGACATAACAGACGTATTGAACGCAGTATTAAAAACGCCCGATTCCATTATAAATCAAACATTGAAAGTTTAAATTTTGATGCATCCCGTAATCTGGAACGAAACCAAGTTCTGCGTCTTGCAGAATGTGAATTTGTAGAAAAAAACGAAAACATTTTAATTACCGGAAGCACTGGTGTAGGCAAAAGTTATTTGGGTACCGCACTTGGTTATCAGGCTTGCATACAAGGATTTAAAGTCAGTTATTTTAATACTTCTAAATTGTTTGCTAAATTAAAAATGGCAAAAGCAGATGGTTCATACCTGAGAGAACTTGCCAAAATAGAACGACAAGATGTTATTATACTCGATGATTTTGGACTCCAAGCACTCGATAGTCATAACAGAATTACACTTTTAGAAATCATTGAAGACCGTCATAATAAAGGATCAATTATCGTTACCTCACAAATCCCTGTGCAAGGATGGTACGATATAATTGGAGAGAAAACCATAGCTGATGCAATTTTGGACAGACTGATACATCAATCGCATAGAATCGAATTAATCGGAGAGTCTATGAGAAAGAAAAGAACAATAAAAAACGGGTAATATTTTAACTATATTTGAATACTAATTAACAAATGAAAAAAAGTAGTTTTAAATGAAAAAGGGAGGTGGTCAGTTTGCTCCGATATTAGATGGTCATTTTGAATTGGAATCAGGTGGTCACTTTAAATTGGAATTGGGTGGTCAATATCACTGGAATTTGCA
>JBDKHH010000217.1:0-7774 GCA_039797785.1 Bacteroidota bacterium
CCATTGCGCATGAAGAACTGGAGTATAGAGCATGGAACATAGAACATAGATGAGTCCTTGTAGAAAAATCCGTTTTGTTGAAATTGAAAATACCATGCGACTAAAATAATGAAAAGCAAACTTCCAAAATCGGGCGCTATGCTTTTTCTTTTGCTGAGGGGCGATAAACCCAAATAACTAAATTGTTTACCTTTGCGCCATGCGAATAGATATTCTTACCGTACTTCCACAATTGTTGGAAAGTCCATTTTCAGCATCAATTATGCAACGTGCGCAAGACAAAGGTCATGTTGAAATTCACGTGCACAACATTCGTGATTACTCGACCAACAAGCATAAAAACGTTGACGATTACCAATACGGTGGTGGCGCTGGAATGGTTATGTCGATTGAGCCAATTGCAGCTATTATAGAAAAATTAAAAGCTGAACGCAACTACGATGAAATCATTTACATGACGCCAGACGGTGAATTGTTTGAACAAGGAATGTGCAACCAATTGTCATTAGGAGAAAACTTGATGATTTTATGTGGTCATTACAAAGGAGTTGATGAACGTATTCGTGAACATTACATTACCAAAGAAATTTCAATTGGATCGTATGTACTTTCTGGCGGTGAATTGGCTGCGGCTGTTGTTGTTGACGCTGTGGTTCGTTTGATTCCAGGTGTCTTGAACGATGAAACGTCTGCATTAACTGATAGTTTTCAAGATAATTTGCTTTCTCCACCTGTTTATACGCGTCCACCAGAGTTCAAAGGGATGAAAGTTCCGGATGTTTTGCTATCAGGTGATTTCGCTAAAATTGAACGTTGGCGTGAAGATCAAGCTTTGAAAAGAACGCAGGAAAGACGACCAGACCTTTTGGATTGATGATTGAAGATTGCAAATTGAAGATTGAAGATTGAAGATTGAAATGAATTTAGAGCAGACGATAGAACAACTGAAAAACGGCGGAACGATTTTGTATCCAAGTGATACGATTTGGGGATTGGGTTGCGACGCTACAAATGAAGAAGCGTGTCAACGTATTTTGGCATTAAAAAACCGACCTGAAGATAAAAGTTTCATCGTTTTAGTGGACAGTATCGGCATGTTAGAGAAATATGTTCCAGACTTTCATCAAGTTTGTTACGATTTGATTGATTACGCAGAAAAGCCCTTAACGATCATTTATCCATCTGCAAAAGGTTTGGCTCCAAGTGTTCTCGCAAAAGACGGAACGATTGGCATTCGTATTACAAAAGATCCAACTTGTTTGAAATTGATTCGTTCGATGCACAAACCTTTGGTTAGTACTTCTGCCAATTTATCAGGTCAAGCAAATCCTAAATCGTTCAAAGAAATCGATGAATCAATCAAATCGGGCGTTGATGCTGTTTTAGAATTGCGCTTAGAAGAACAAATGACAAGTCCTTCACAAATCATTAAAATTTCGTTAGATGGTTCTGTGGTGGTGATTAGAAGTTGAGACAAAGGACTACAAGACAAAGGACTACAAGACAAAGGACTTCAAGACAAAGGACTTCAAGACAAAGGACCTGAAGACGAAAGACTGTAGGACTTTAAGAAGTTAGAATAACTATTCTCAGTGATTTAACACTAACAAGTCCTTCAGCGAAGCGGTCTTTCGTCTTTCAGCGTAGCGATCTTTTGTCCATCAGCGCAGCGGTCTTACGTCCATTAGCGAAGCGGTCTTTCGTCCTTCAGCGAAGCGGTCTTTTGTCCAACAGCGAAGCGGTCTTTCATCCTTGCACTTTGCTCTTTGTTCTTTGTTCCTTATATTTGTGCCAATGTCAAAAAATTACGCATCATTTCTTAAACATCCTGTTTTCAAGGTAGCATCACAAATTGTTACGGAGCAAAATCTCGAAGCCTATGTAATTGGTGGATTCGTTCGCGATTTAATTCTCGAGCGTCCGTCCAAAGACATCGATATTGTAGTTGTTGGTTCTGGATTGGATTTAGCAAAATTGTGTGCTGATAAATTGCGTGTAAAAAAAGTATCTTTCTTTCACAACTTCGGTACAGCCCAGTTTAAATACAAGGATTTAGATGTTGAATTTGTTGGGGCACGAAAAGAATCGTATCGCTCAGATTCACGCAAACCTTTGGTTGAAAATGGAACTTTAGCAGATGATCAAAATCGTCGTGATTTCACAATCAATGCAATGGCTTTATCTCTTCACGCTTCAAATTTTGGCGATTTAATTGACCCATTTAATGGAATGGATGATTTGGAAAAAGGAATCATTCGAACTCCTTTAGATCCAGATACAACTTACAGCGATGATCCGTTGCGTATGATGCGAGCAATTCGTTTTGCAACGCAATTGGATTTCAAAATAGAATCAAAAAGTCTACAAGCAATTCTTGACAATTCGGAACGTTTAGACATCATTTCAGTTGAACGAACGATGGACGAATGCAATAAGATTATTCTGAGTGCTCAGCCATCTCGCGGATTCAAACTCTTACATTCTACGAAATTATTACAACGTTTCTTCCCTGAAATGACCGACTTGTGTGGTATTGAAACCATTAATGGAAAAACGCACAAGGACAACTTCTATCATACCTTGGAAGTGTTGGATAACATTTCTGAAAACACCGATAATTTGTGGTTGCGTTGGGCTGCGATTCTGCACGATATTGCAAAACCACCAACAAAACGTTTTGATCACGAAACTGGTTGGACCTTCCATGGTCACGAAGATTTGGGTGCACGCATGACGCCTCGTATTTTCAAGCGTTTGAAGTTACCATTGGATCATAAAATGAAATACGTTCAGAAATTAGTGCGTTTGCATTTACGTCCAATCGCTTTGGTGAAAGGTTCCGTTTCTGATTCGGCGATCCGTCGTTTACTGAATGAGGCCGGAGATGACATTGATGATTTAATGACTTTGTGTAACGCTGACATTACTTCGAAAAACGAATTCAAGGTTAAAAAATACCGCAAGAATTTCGAATTGGTAATGGAGAAACTGAAAGCTGTTGAAGAAAAAGACCGCATTCGTAATTTCCAACCACCTGTTTCAGGAGAAATGATCATGCAAACGTTCAATTTAGGACCTTGTGCTGAAATTGGAACGATCAAATCGCGCATCAAAGAAGCAATTTTAGAAGGAGAGATTCCGAACGAACCAGAAGAAGCGATTCAACTTATGCTGAAAATCGCAGATGAATTAGGTTTGACCCTTGTGAATCATCCCACTTTCGCGAAATAATTTTAATTTTACAAAAAAGTAAAACCCAACACGTTTAACAATGGCAGGTTTAAAATTCAGAGTACTTCTTGATTCAGAAAATAATAGTGAAATTTTCAGGGATATACTGATTAAAGACACCGATAATTTCGAGTCATTCTATAAAGCAATTGTATCCTCTTTTCGTTTTGAAGGTGATCAAATGGCAAGTTTTTATGTTTCAAATGATAGCTGGGACAAAGGTCACGAAATCAGTTTGGAAGACTTAACGTATGGTGACGATTCTGTTGATTCACCAGCAGCAGTTATGAAAGACGCTATTATCAAGGATTTCTTAGAGGAGCCAGATCAAAAATTCATTTTAGTATACGATTTCATGCGTATGTGGATTTTCTTGATCGAGTTAATCGGATACGATAAAGAAGGTCCTGAAGTTCCAGAAGTATTGTTAGCTGTTGGAATGGCGCCGCCAGAAGATTCACGTGCTGGTGATAATGAAGATTTATTTGCAGGAGAAATTGGAGATGAGGAGGAAGACGAATTTGGATTTAATGAATTCGACGACGACATGGACGAAGAGGACTTTTCAAACTTTGACGAATACAACTATTAAATGGAAATTAAAAAAGGAGGAGATCCAGTTGGTGCTGCGATTTTAGATTACGCATCAACAAAAAAACCGAACGATATTATCGTAGGTTCGGATATCTGTGAAGATGATATTATTCCAATTGAGGTATTGTTCCGCAAAATGGACGAAATGCCAGAATTGGAGCAAATTGCACTTGAAGCGGCAAAAGGGAAAATCTTAGATGTTGGTGCCGGAGCAGGTGTTCATTCACTTGAACTACAAGATCGTGGATTCGAAGTCTTTCCAATTGAAGTTTCAGACGGAGCAGTTCGCTACATGAAACAAGTAGGATTGAATGCTCGAAAAATCAATTTCTTCGATTTGAAAGATGAACAATACGATACCATTTTGATGATGATGAATGGAATTGGAATTGCTGGAACTTTAGCCAATTTGGAGAACACCTTAATTCAGGCAAAATCTTTGCTTGCTGAAGGTGGGAAAATTTTATGTGACTCATCAGACATCAAGTATTTATACGAAGATGAAGATGGAGCGCTTTGGGTGGATTTGAATTCTGAGTATTACGGAAATTTCCGTTTTCAAATGAAATACAAGAAAGACAAAGGTCCTTGGTTTGATTGGTTGTATGTTGATTTTGATAACCTTTTTAAAGCAGCGAAAAATGTTGGTTTGAAAGCAAAACGCTTGTACGAGAACGAAGACCATTATTTGGCGGAAATCACTTTAGATTAGACGTTAGTCCGCCGCGGCGGAAGAGTTAGAATATAGATCTAGAAGATAGTATCATGAAAAAAACGATTCTTTTCTTATTGGTTCAGCTAACACTTTGTTGGCAAATCGTTTTCTCACAGACGACAGAATTTCCTATGAAGGAAAGTTCGTTACTGTGGAAAATTGAAGGACCAGGCATTCCGAAAGGTTCTTATCTTTTTGGAACGATGCACATGATTGAAAAAGAATACTTCATCTTTCCAGACAAGCTAGAGAAAATCGTTAAGAAATCAGAGCAATTGGTGATGGAACTTCCGGGATTACCAAACCAAAAAGAAGCAATGAAATATGTGCTGTTGGAAGAAGGAACATTTTTCGATTATTTCACACCTGAGCAAACTGATTCGATTCTGATTTGGGCAAAGAAAGAATTCAAAATGGATGAAGCAGCTTTTAGAGCTACGATGTCTAAAATGAAACCCTTTGTTGTTGTTCAAATGGCTACTCAAATTCATTTCATGGGAAAAACTGAATCCTACGAAATGACCTTAGAAGAAATTGCTAAAACCAATAATCTGAGCATTTCAGGATTGGAAACGATCGAACAACAAATGGCTTTTTTCGATGATTTAACCAAAGAACAACAAGCCGAAATGGTGATGGAAGGAATTCGCGACTCTGAGAAATCAATTGAGACGATGAAAGAAATGGAAGTGTTATACCAAGGTCAAAATGTTGATTCATTGTATTTAATGATTCAAGATGAAGGCGGCGTTATCTCTGCTGAATCAGCTGATTTCTTGGACAATCGTAATGCTGCTTGGATTCCACAAATCAAAGAAATGATTGCAAATAAACGTTGCTTTATTGCCGTTGGCGCTGGACATCTTGGAGGACCGAATGGCGTAATTCGTTTGTTGGAAAAAGAAGGATATTCCTTAACGCCCGTTGAACTTTAACAAAACGAAATAATATGAAATATTTAAGTCTTTTCTTCTTGTTGACATTACTTATTGGATGTAAAACTTACAACGAAGACGACAAAAAGAGTTTTGACGAGCAAATCAAAAGTTATTTAGCGAAAAAGAACGTTAAATGTAAGCGCACTTCATCTGGACTGTACTATAAAATTCTGGAGCCAGGTAATGGTGATTTTATCAAATTTACAGATGTTGTTTCTTTCAAGTACAAGGGTTATTTCATGAATGGAACCGTGTTCGATGAACAAGCGCAAAAACCGGTTGAATTTGAAGTAGGACAATTGATTGGAGCTTGGAAGGAAATCATGTTGTTATTGAAGCCTGGAGGAAAAGCATTTTTGGTTGCTCCGCCATCATTAGGCTACGGTGATCGTGATTTGGAGGACATTCCACCCCACTCTATTCTTGTCTTTGAAATGGAGGTTGTGAGCGTGAAGTGATCATTCAAAAACGTATTTGATGATTCAAGGATTTGATGATTTGAATATTGATTTATGATTAATTAAATTCCCTTCAGAAAAAAATCAAAAAAAATCCAAGAATAATTGGTCGAATCGTTGATAAAACGGATTCAAACTTTTACTTTTGGGTTCAGTTTTATAATAGATACTAAAAACCCGCAAAAATGAGCGTACTTGTAAATAAAGACTCAAAAGTGATTGTACAAGGATTCACTGGTAGTGAAGGATCCTTCCATGCATCTCAAATGATTGAATACGGAACCAATGTTGTTGGTGGTGTAACTCCAGGAAAAGGAGGAACTTCTCACTTGGATCGTCCAGTTTTCAATACAGTTGCTGACGCAGTTACTAAAACAGGTGCAGATGTATCTATTATTTTCGTTCCACCATCATTTGCTGCTGATGCAATTATGGAAGCTGCGAACGCTGGAATTAAAGTAATCGTTTGTATTACTGAAGGTATTCCAGTAAACGACATGGTGAAAGCGAAAGAATATATCAAAGGATATGATTGCCGTTTAATCGGACCAAACTGTCCAGGTGTAATTACTGCTGGAGAAGCGAAAGTTGGTATCATGCCAGGATTCGTTTTCAAAAAAGGAAAAATCGGTATTGTTTCTAAATCAGGAACATTAACATACGAAGCAGCTGATCAAGTTGCGAAAGCAGGATTAGGAATCACAACAGCTATCGGAATCGGTGGAGATCCAATTATTGGAACAACTACGAAAGAAGCGGTTGAATTGTTGATGAACGATCCAGAAACAGAAGGAATCATCATGATTGGTGAAATCGGTGGTAACTTAGAAGCAATTGCTGCACGTTGGATTAAAGACAACGCTAAGAAACCAGTTGTAGGATTCATCGCTGGTGAAACAGCTCCAAAAGGAAGAACAATGGGTCACGCTGGTGCAATCGTGGGCGGTGACGAGGATACAGCTGAAGCTAAAAAACGTATCATGAGAGAATGTGGAATTCACGTAGTTGATTCTCCAGCTCACATCGGTGCTAAAATGGCTGAAGTATTAGGCGTAATGGCATAAGAAATAAAACGTTTATCGTTGAAAAAGGTGTTAGTTTTCTAGCACCTTTTTTTGTGAAGTAATAATTCAAATGATTGGAGTGATGGACTGGTTAAGTTGAATGTTGCAAAGTAGCAATGTTGTAATGTTGTAATGTTGTAATGTTGTAATGTTGCAAATTAACAACTTTGCAAGTTAACAATCTTACTTATAACTCCCAATTTTACTGATCTACAGATGTATTTCTCAATCCTATTTCGTATCTTTATTCAACGAGAAATACCAACTAATCATGGTAAAAGATTTATTAGAAGAACATTATAAACAGCACGGTTTTCCCAAATTAGCTTCACGTTTTATTCAGGAGCCACAATTAATTCCTGAATTAGTTGAAATTGCAATTAGTGATTTAAAACATCCGTTTCCTGAATGTGCTTCATGGCTGTTACCCCACATTGGTTCTGTTCAGTTAAGTGTGTCATTATCATTTTAGCCCTAGTCTTTCTGGATGAGTTATAGCCAGAATAGACATCACCTTAGTCCAGGATTGTGGACGAGACCATTTGTGTTGAACAGACTTACTTACCAAATATAATAATTTATACAAAGCTCTTTCTGAAGGAAGAGAACCTTTTGATTTTGTTGCTTTTCTTATTTGTCGATTAAATCCTTCGATAGAGTTTGTTGTATACATGATTGATCGTACTTCATCTGGGTAATTATAAAAGCTTGTTAGTCCTTCCCAGTTGCGTTTCCATGATTGTATCATAGCTGGATATTTTTTTCCGTACTTAC
>JBDKHH010000218.1:0-12214 GCA_039797785.1 Bacteroidota bacterium
CGTTGGCAATGATTTGATTGTTTCCAACGATTACTTCTGTAACTGTTACCGTAACAACTGCTTGGTCGCACAAAACTGGCATTCCATTATCACAAATTGAATACGTAAACACGTCTGTTCCGAACCAACCTGCATTTGGTGTATACGTAATAACACCTGTTGTTGGATTTACTGAAGTAGAACCATTTGTTGGTGCCACTGTAACAGAAACTGAGGTTAAGTCAAAATCATTTTCAGGATCTACATCGTTTGCCGCAACTGTAATCGCAACTGCTTGATCTTCTGGCGTTGTAATCGCATCGTCATTTGCAACAACAGCCTGATTCACTGGATTGTAAATCAATTGAACGTCATCTAATAAAACTTCATCTCCGACTGTCCCTACTCCAGGAGTTTTATTGGTTGCAAATGTTGCTAAAATAAACGTATTTGCTGATGCTGGACCTGTGTATACAAAAGGTACACTTTTACGCACCCATTGACCGTTTGTTGTTCCATAATTTAATTGTGCCTCAGCAACTTTATGTGGTGCTGAACCAGCATCAACATTGTAGCCATCAATGTAATTGTACGTATCATGCAAAGCAACACTCATGCGTGCCTCATGTGAAGCATTTAGTGGAGTAAACTTAACCCAAAAAACAATTGAATCTGGTGTATCTGTCAATGCTTCCGAAAAGTCTGCATCAGACGTTTTAGACCAGTTGTAATTACTAGCACTTGTTGCCGAAGCATTCCCCATATTCACCTGCCCTAAAGTCATGTTTCCATTAGCAGGTATAGAAAATATACTAATACATTTAATTTGAGCACAGTATGCTCCTACAGCCCCTGGACGAACATTTGTTGAACGCCAAACAGCTTGTTGTGCACTCAAAGCAAGACCTCCTGATGCCGTTTTAAAACTATTCCAATTTACAGGTTCAGCAGATGAATTCGTTGCATTGTCCCATAATTCCATGTCACTGTTCCCAATTTGTGTTTGTGCAAAACCAGAAATTGTTCCTGCTAAAGCAGTTATTAGTAGTAAAGTTTTTTTCATAAGTAATTAATCGTTTGTTAACTTGTAATCGTTTCAAAAAACCACTCAAAAAAGTGAATTTCTGCGGTATTGGGGAGCTTTCACTCCTCTAATCATGTTAAAGTTTCGCGACAAATATAAAAAACCATTTGTTGAGGCCGCAAATATTTTTATTCACAAATGCCACATTTTGCATTAAAATAACACCTTGAACCAACTATTTTAAAAAAATAAACGTCTTTCATTCTTGAAACCCAAACTTTAGCAAAATGACAGTTAAGAACATCCAAGAGGTGAATGAGGCCGTGATTATTCTTCGCCATTTCATTGATTTAAGTGCTCGTTTACTGCCCATCTTATATAAACTGGACAAGATCGCAGCGCCCACAGAGACTGATATTCGCGATAAAAACAGAATTCTAGAAGTTTTTCAATCGTATAACTTTGAAACACAAACGTCTAATTTATTGTTGGAATCGAATGTATTGGAACTGATCAAGCAATGTTACTTGGAAATTCAAAACAATGAAGTTTCGAGTGCCAAAGAAGATAGCTTTTTAGCTTTTCTAGAAGAATACAACCGTTTAAAAAATAATTGGCGCATTATCGAAAACAACTAAAATGGGTTGTATTTTCGTGCTATGAAAAAAGCAAAAGATCCTGGATTAGGAAGCACATTTGTGAAACCCGTTCGTCGTTTAATGAATGAAGACGGTTCATACAACATCATTCGTAAAGGAAAACTGAACGGTTTCAAAGATTTTTACAAGTTTTTAATTGACGCGAATTACCTGGTGTTTTCAGCCTTTTTGGTAGGAAGTTTTATTTTACTCAACTTGATTTTCACATCTGCTTATTTACTCGTTGGCGTAGATGGAATTTCAGGAATTAGCTCTGAAATGAATCCTTTTGCGAATGCATTTTTCTTTTCAGCACAAACATTTACAACCGTCGGTTATGGCGCTTTACATCCAACAAACAATGCGATAAGCTTCATTGCCGTTGCTGAATCCTTTGTTGGTTTATTGAGTTTCGCCATCGCTACAGGTTTACTTTATGGGCGCTTTTCCAAGCCATCTTTAAAAATTGCATTTTCTAAAAACATCATTCTTACGCCGTTTGAGAATGAAAAAGCTGTGATGTTTAAAATAGTTAATCAGCGAAACAATGTATTGTTAAATACAAAAGTGAATGCGCTTATCACACTTGATTCAGGAAACGGAGCGACGGGATTCAATAAAGAATATTTCGATTTAAAATTAGAAACGGATCAAGTAAACTTCTTTCCACTCACTTGGACCTTAGTGCATTTGGTGAACAAAGACTCTCCTTTGTATGGACTTTCATTGGATGAATTGCAAAAGCGACATATCGAAATTATCATTTTGATTGAGACCTTTGATGAAACATTTAGCCAGACAATTTTCCAAAAACATTCCTATGGTTCAACACAATGGTTGGAAAACGTTCGCTTTGAGCGCAATTTTGAAGCCAATGAGAAAGGTCAAGTGGAACTCAATGTTCGCGATTTAAATCGTGTTACATCTGTAAATTAATTCTATTTTTGTGTAGATGCAAGTGAAAGATGTAGATACAAGTCAACATTTGCCTGTGATGGAATATTTTTACACCATTCAGGGAGAAGGATCATATTCTGGAAGAGCCGCTTTTTTTATTCGTTTAGCTGGATGTGACGTTGGTTGCGTTTGGTGTGATGTAAAAGAAAGTTGGGACATGAGCGAACACCCGCTTCAAACCATTGATTTTTTACTACATGAAGTTGTAACATCTGGAACTGATTTCGTTGTTATCACCGGTGGAGAACCTGCCATGTATGATTTAACAACGCTTGTCAATCGCTTGAAAGAACAACACATCGAAGTGGCCATTGAAACATCTGGAACGTATCCATTACTTGGAGCCATTGATTGGTATTGCTTTTCACCAAAGAAATTTAAAGCTCCAGTTGACGAAGCCTATTCCAAAGCATCTGAATTAAAAATTATTATCAATCATCCTTCCGATTTTGCTTGGGCAGAGGAACACGCTACAAAAGTTTCATCAAACTGTAAACTGTATCTTCAACCAGAATGGTCAAAACAGGAACGATTCTTGCCTGAAATCATCGCGTATGTGAAAAATCACCCGAAATGGAGGATTTCTTTGCAAACCCATAAATTCATGAACATACCATAACTATGAGAATTCTATTTATTTTATTTTCACTTGTCTTAATTTCAAGTTGTTCAACAGCACAAACAGGCTATTCCACGGCCAATAAAAAAGCAATTAAGCTGTTTGAAGACGGTCAACAAGCACCAAATAAAATTGACCCAGCAACCAATCGTCCTGATTATCGCACGGGAATTGAGTTAATGGATAAAGCAATTGAGAAAGATCCAAAATTTTGGGAAGCACACATGTTGGCTGGTGAATTCAGTGAAATCATTGGGGATTACGCAACAGCTATCGGACATTATGAAGCGGCTTTGTCAATCAATCCAAATCATAGTCCAACTGGAAGCACGTATTTCTATTTAGCGAACTTGCAACAAGCCATGGGTGATTATGACAATGCGATTAAAAACATTGACATTTATGTGCGCAATAGAAATGCAAATCCTGATTTAGTGCGCCAAGCGTATGCTATTCAAGAGAGTTGCAAATTTGCCCTTGAATCGATTCGTAATCCACAAAAATACAATCCAATTAACATTGGACCTGGCATCAACACAAAAGATCCTGAATATTATCCTACATTAACTGTTGACGGTAAAACTATGCTATTTACCCGTAGAATCGATGACGAACGTGTTCAAGTATATAAGGAACAAGAAGATTTTTATGTTTCGATGCTTGAGAAAAACATTTGGGGAACAGCAGTTCCGATGCCGACAAACGTCAATACACTATTAAATGAAGGAGCTCCAACTATTTCTACAGATGGACGTTCACTGATTTTTGCAGCGTGTTCTGATCAGTCTGGCGATAACAACTACGGTGAAAATAGAACTGGCAAGGGAAGTTGCGACCTATTTTTTACAAAGCGAATTGGAAGTCGTTGGCTTGATCCCGTTAATTTACCAGGGAATGTCAACACCTTTAGCTGGGAATCACAACCTACTTTATCTTCAGATGGTAAAACTTTATATTTTGTTCGTCGTGTGAATAAAAAAGGAGATCCTGTTGATTCTGATATCTGTGTAACGCATTTGTTGGACAATGGACAATGGTCAACACCTGAAAGGTTGCCGAAAAACATTAACACTCCGTTTGAGGAAGAATCGCCTCTAATACATCCAGATGGAAAAACATTGTATTTTGCGTCTCGTGGTCATGTTGGAATGGGGGGATTAGATACTTATATGACGAAATTGAATGCAGATGGAACTTGGTCTAATCCTGTAAACCTTGGTTATCCAATCAATACAAAGTATGATGAAAATTCACTATTGGTTTCTGCTGACGGTGAAATTGCTTTTTTCGCATCTGACAGAGAAGGTGGTTACGGAGATTTAGACATTTACTATTTTGAAATGCCGGAAGAATTCAGACCTACAAAAACCTTGTATTTTGACGGAATTGTATTTGACGCAACAGATAAAAAACCAATCCCAGGTAAATTCCAATTGATTGATTTAAAAACAGGTAAAGAAGTTATTTTCTCTGAAGCGGATAAAATCACAGGAGAATTTTTAGTTTCCTTACCATTGAATCAAGAATATGCGTTAAACGTGACGTATCCTGGTTATAATTTCTTCTCGAAAAACTTCAACATGACGGCGAAGGATGGTTTAGAATCGATTCACATGGATGTTCCAATGATTCCGATTACAAGCGAAGGTCCTACCCTACTTGCGAATGTATTTTTTGATTTAGGAAAATCGACTTTGCGCCCAGAATCGAATATTGAGTTAAACAAATTGTACGAATTCTTGGTGAAAAATCCAACCTTGAAAATTGAAATTGGTGGACATACTGATACACGTGGAGATGATAAAGCGAATTTAACTTTGTCAAATGATCGTGCAAAAGCAGTTTACGATTACGTTGTAGCAAAAGGAATAGATCCAAAACGAATGACGTATAAAGGTTACGGTGAAACAAAAACAATTGTAAGTGACGCAGAAATTGCTAAATTAGCATCTGAGGAAGCAAAAGAAGCTGCTCATCAATCGAATCGACGAACAGAATATAAAATCATTAAATAATGCATTTTTTAAAGCTCATTCGACCTATTAATCTTGCTATTATCGCACTCACAATGTACGGTGTGCGTTATTACATCTTAAATTCGAATAGTTTTCAAAAGGTCGATGATAACTGGATTGATTTTCTATTATTGGTGGTATCAACCGTTTTAATTGCGGCTGGTGGAAACATTATCAATGATTATTTTGATGTAAAAGCAGATCGTATCAATAAACCAGAAAAGCTAATCATTACAAAGCATATCGAACGTCGTTGGGCCATTTTAACACATTGGATTTTCAATGGAATTGCTTTTTCGATCGCCATCTTCTTGAGCATTAAATATCAATCGTTGTGGTATGTGCTTGTTCACTTGGCTTCAATCAATGCCTTGTGGTTTTATTCCATGTATTTTAAACGAAAAGTGTTGATTGGTAATTTTATGATTGCCACATTAACTGCTTTGATTCCCTTATTGGTTCTGATTTATTTTCAAGTAGGAAACTCGTATGCGACTGAACATTCTGAATTTATTCCTGAATCTTGGACCGCAATGATTGATTATTCGCTGATCTATTTATTGACTTTCTTTGCTTTTATTCAAAATATTGCACGAGAAATTGTCAAAGATGCTGAAGATGTTGAAGGCGATAAATTGATTTATGTTAAGTCTTTACCGATGTTGATTGGTCAAAAAAAATCATTGTACCTCGTTGCGTTTATTCTTTTTACGTTACCTGTATTCTATGTTTGGTTGAGTATAAGCAAAATGGATTCGATTATTGGTACAATTGACTTCTGGACTGCTACTATTCCATTTGGTATTGCTGCCTTGATCAATCTAGTGGTGATTTTCCTAATTTTCATCAACAAAACGAAGCGATTAAAATTGTATGATGCGCTGATTAAAGTCAGTATGTTGATTGGCGTTTTAGCAACATTTTACATCGGCTATTTGCATTTATGAAACTCATTTTAGGGTCAAAATCACCTCGGCGTAAAGAATTGTTATCTTCAATTGGTATGCAATTCGAAATTCGCACGAAAGAAACGGATGAAAATTATCCAGAAACACTTCCAATTGAACAAGTTGCTGAATATATTGCTCAATTAAAAGCAGATGATTTAATAGAAGACTTAAAGGATGACGAAATTCTCCTTTGTGCCGATACAACTGTTCAAATTGATAACATTTTATTGGGTAAACCAAAAGATGCGACAGAAGCTTCTAAAATGCTATCCTTACTTTCTGGAAGAACACATGTAGTAACGACTGGTGTTGTTATTGCGTCAAACGAAATGGAACTTTCATTTTCTGTGAAGACTGAAGTAACATTCAAACCTTTGTCAATGGATGAAATTGAGTATTACATAGAAACATACCAACCCTTCGACAAAGCTGGTTCGTATGGAATTCAGGAATGGATTGGCTATATCGGCATCCAAAAAATCGATGGTTCGTACAACAATGTTGTTGGATTACCAACGCATGAAGTTTATCAAGCACTTCAAAAATTCGAGTAAAAAAAAAGGCTACTCGAAAATCGAATAGCCTTCTAAAATAATTTATGATTTAGAATTACAATGCTCTAAAGAACACTCTTCTATTTTTTGCCATTTTCAAATCATCATCGTCAGCATCAGAAATCTCATCATTTGGATTTTCACTTCCTTTGTCAACCCCGATAAGACGACTTGCATCAATTCCTTTCTCTGTTAAGTAAAGTGTAATTGCATCAACACGTTTTCTTGACATTTCAGCATATTGTGGTTTTTCTAAACCAACTTTATCCTCTTCAGGATCAGAATATCCTTGAATTTCCAATTTAAGTGCTGGATTTGCTTTCAATTGTTCAGCAATAAAATCCAACGCTTCTTTTCCAGATGGAGTTAACGCTGTTTTTCCGAATGCAAAGAAAACTTGTTGTTTATCAATTTTTTGATTGACAGTCATTTTATCATTTAAGATAATTGCTTTTTGATAAATAGTTGCTGAGAACTCAGTGTTGTCTTCAGGAACAATACAATCACATTTTTCACCGTCATTTAACATCACAACTGATACATCATCAATGTAATAGTAAGCAGCAATAACTTGGTCAACTTTTACATCTTTCGGTTTTTTGTTGTTTTCCGATTTTGTTTTATCGTCAGCATAAAAGTTACCGATTGTTACATATTTCTCGCCACCTTCAGCAGTAAACGTACCACACACTTGATCCCAACTGAACATTTGATTGAATTTCTTCATGTCGTTTTCAGGGTGCATCACATGCGCAACATCTTTGATGATTGTTTTTTCTTCTGTCGCAAATGGTTTTTTCGAAAGGTTCGCACCAATGTTGTTAGAAGCATATTTAGACGCTTCAGCCAAAGAAACATTGAATTTCACACAATACTTCATTCCTTTTTTCAAGGGAGCATCCAATTTAACCATCAAATATGTTCTTGGAACTTTATTTCCGAAAGAATATCCCACGATTCCGGCATAATTAGTACCTTCTTTTGCTTCTTCTTTCCCGTAAAGGTTATTTGGCGTATTGATATCTGGAACTTTACTTGGCGTATATAAATCAGCTCTAGCGCCAGTTGGAGATGTCCAACCCGTAGCAGATTCGATTCCACCCAATTTCTTCACTTTTCCGTCTGTTGCTTCAAAACTTCCATTCGGAACAAGATTTTCACCTTCTTGAGCAAATGAAGTAACAGTTGATAATCCAATCAAAACGATTGAGCTATACTTTCTCAAATTATTTGTAACGCAATTCATAGTCTTTTACAGTTTTAATAAACGTTTTAACCTTTTCTGGGTCAATATCAGGATAAACTCCGTGACCCAAATTTACAATATGTCTTTTACTTGTGAACGAATCTAACATATTTCTTGTTAAATTCTCAACTTCTTTGTGAGATGCATACAAAGCACAAGGATCTAAATTCCCTTGAATTGTTCTTGATTCACCGATTATTTCTCGTGTTTTCACAGGATCCATGTTCCAATCAAGTCCAACCGTATTGCAATTTAATTTTGCAACAGCTGGAATTGAGGTAATCGCTCCTTTCGAGAAAATCGTCAATGGCACTTCGTTCAATGCGTTGGCAATTTTATCCAAGTATTTCAATCCAAATTCAGCATATTGTTCAGTTCCCAAGATTCCAGCCCATGAATCAAAAACTTGAAGCATGTGTGCACCGGCTTTCACTTGTGCTTTCAAATACTGAATTGTCACATCCGTGATGCGATTTAGCAACTCGTGTGCCAAAGTTGGATTCGTATATAAAAGCTTACGTGATTCTGAGAACGTTTTTGAGCCTTTTCCTTCTACCATGTAACAGAAAATTGTCCAAGGAGCACCTGCAAAACCAATTAAAGGAACTCTTCCATCCAATTCTTTTGAGGTCATACGAATGGCATCCAAAACATATCCCAAACGATCTTCAATATCGAAATTCGTTTCTGCATATTTCAATCCTTCTTCACTACGAATCGTTTTTTCAAACCAAGGACCTTTTTGTTCCAACATTTGGTATTCTAGACCCATTGCTTCAGGTACAACGAGAATATCGGAGAAAATAATTGCAGCATCCACGCCTAATAAATCAACCGGTTGAATGGTTACTTCACAAGCGAATTCAGGTGTTTCAACTAATTCTTTGAATCCAGAAAGTTTTGCTCTTACGGCTCTGTACTCTGGCAAAATTCTACCAGCTTGACGCATCAACCAAACAGGATAGCGTTCAATTGCTTCTCCTCTCGCTGCGCGCAATATTAAATCATTTTTTAATTCCATTGCTGACAAAGATAATGAATCCTTTTTGTTTAAAAAATCCTCCTGAAATGTTTACCAAATTATTGGACTTTTTCCGTTTTCAAGAAGATATTCGTTGGTTTTACTGAAATGTTTACATCCCAAAAAACCGCGATAAGCAGACAAAGGCGAAGGATGCACCGTTTTTAGGATTAAATTTTTTGACGAATCTACTTGACTCGCTTTTTCCTGCGCTTTCGATCCCCACAGCAAATAAACCACGTGCTCGCTGTTGTTGTTGAGTGCCGAAATGATTGCATCCGTTAGCTGCTCCCAACCTTTTCGTGCATGACTTTCAGGCATTCCTTCTTCAACAGTTAAAACTGCGTTCAGTAATAGCACACCTTGTTCAGCCCAACGCACCAAACTTCCGTTTTCAGGAAATGCTTGACCTAAATCTGATTCAATTTCCTTGAAAATGTTCACTAAACTCTTCGGGAAAGGTTTCACACTTTCTTCTACAGAAAAACATAAACCATGCGCATGTCCACGGGTTGGATAAGGATCCTGTCCAAGGATAACAACTTTCACGTTTTTCAAAGGACATGTATTCAAGGCTCTAAAAATCTGATCTCCTTTTGGAAATATAGCGCCAGGTTTAAGCCTGTATTGTTCCTTTACAAAATTTGTCAATTCCGTGAAATAGGGTTTACTGAATTCTTCTTGTAAAACCTTTTTCCACGAATCTTCCATTTTCACTTCCATGTTTCAAAAATAGTCAATCCAGTGTGATTGGATTTCAATTCTCTGAAGGAACTTGTATATTTGCTTTATGAAGAGAATCATTCAACTAGCATTTGTGGCCGCGCTTATCAACTCTTGCGGAGAAAAAACGGAAGTAGAAAACAATCCTCCTAAAAAGGATAAAACGTCCAATTCAACCGTTGAAAGTATGGCGAAACGTCATATAGAATCTACTCTAGGGATTCCAGCAACGGAAAAATATACGTACAAAATTTATAAGGAGCATTTGGACAGTGATAATAAAATAGATGCAATCATTGTTGTCAATCGCAAGCAGTTTGCCTTGAAAAAAGCAAGTGAATCCAATAGAACCGCAAAATCAGCTGAAACAGGATTTTTAGGGCAATACAACTATGTTTTTTATTATGATGGAGGATTGAATAAAATTTCTCCAGACATTGTTGTTCCTTCAAGTGCATTAGTTGAACTGAAAGTTGCGTTTGAAAATATCACTTCGGATGCTTACAAAGACATTATCATCGATTACCGCATCAAAGGTGGATCATTTTACGATTTTCTAACCGTCAACAATCACAGTCCTGAGCGCATTTTTCAGTGGAAACATTTTGGAAATCTTGGTTCAGCTGACACGTATGAAGCTTTTCATTTCGAATACGTTGAAGGAACGGTAAATCCAAGAAAAGACATTTTAGTAAAGAAATCGATTCTACAAAAACCAACAAGTGACGTAGATATCTACACGTATGTACCAACCTTAGTTCCAACGGATGAAGTGCTTTATCGTTTTTTCTATTTGCCTGAGCAAGGAAAATACGTGACCAAAATGAAATAAATAGAAAAGGCGATCCGAAATTACGAATCGCCTTTTTTTATCGAATGTCCGATTAGAAAGAACCTCTCAATGTTAAAATGAAGTTTCTTCCTGGAGCTGAAATATTAGAAGCAAAAACACGATAGTTTTGATCTAAAATGTTCTCACACGCTACCTGTAATCCAAGGTGTTTATTGAATTGATATGACACGCGCGCGTTGATTGTGTACCATGATGGCATTCCTTCTGGAAGCGCATACGCTTGGTTGTCTTCCCCTGATGGATTGTAATCAGCAATACGTTTCCAAGCAGCATAATTCACAAATAAATCAGCGCGGAATTTATTGTCTGTAATTTGAAATCCAAATTTTCCAAATGCTGGCGGAATATGATCCAATGGAATAGCAGTCGAATCAGTAACAATGCGCGCATGCGTGTAATTGTATGTAGCATAAAGAGAAACATTGTTATTGATTTTTCCATTTACCGCTAATTCAAGTCCATACAAATACGCTTTGTTCGCATTTGTTGTAGCTACTACTTTACTCATTTGTCCTGCATACATAATTGAATCTTGACCTTCAAACGTGAAATTCTGAACTGTCAAAGCATTGCGATACAAGGTGTAATATCCCGTAGCAGAAGCCTTAATCCATTCTCCAAATGTATTCGAAATTCCAATTTCACCATTATATGTATATTCTGGTTTTAAATCTGGATTAGGCACATTAATCGTTCCTGGCGTTGATTCAAATACTTTACTCAAATCATCAACGTTTGGCGCTCTAAAACCTGTTGAGAACACAGTTGTTATACGACACTCTTCGGTTGGCATATAGATTAAACCAATATTTCCATTTAAAGCGTTATTATTTTGTTTCGCGTCTTTGAAAGGGAAATTAAAGAAGGTTGTATCGTTGAATTTTGCATTTAAACTAACATTCGAAAAACGTAAACCATCATTTAAAATAAGTTTATCAGAAATTTCCAAAGTATGAGTTGCGTAAATGGCTACCGAACTCATTGTTGCTCCTCCTGAAGCATAACGTGTGTCTAAAGGTGATTCAATTCCGGTTTCAATATCTTTAACAAAAGCAGTTGAATTCACTTTATTGTACCAACCTTCTAGTCCATAACGAATTTCGTTTTTGCCTATTTGCTTCGCAAAATCCAAGTTAGCAGAGATGATATCCAAGTTTTCAATACGGTTATTTTGATCCACTTTTTGAAATCTTCTATCGATTCTACTCTCTTCAATTTGCTGATATCCAACTACAAATCTAGCTTTTTCATACAGCTTAGTTGGTTTCGACAATTCTAATGTATAGGATGCTAAAAGTCTTTTTTGCGGACCATAATACCATTCTCCAAATTTTGGTTTACTGCCAGACATTAGTGTTAACCTGTCGTAACGATCTATGTTCGAAGAAGTAGAATACTGAAAATTGACCGTATGTTTTACAAAATCATTTTGTTTAAACAGGAATTTTTGGAGTAAATCGTATTGCGAATACCCCGAACCCACTTGAAGGTTTGTATCTGCATTTACAACCATTGAATCTTTCCCATTGAATTGTTGAACATACCAAGGACGAGCACCAAAATTCCCAACAGATGGTTCACGATTTGCTCCTTGGCGTAAATCACCGAATTGAGAAAACGTAAACGAAGTCAACG
>JBDKHH010000219.1:0-3032 GCA_039797785.1 Bacteroidota bacterium
TTTGTTTCAATTCAAGACTTCGAATTTACAAAAAACGGTGCTTCAATGAACAGGAAGTTATTAAGAAATGGAAGGAATTATTAACGATTTTCGCGTCGAAGGTTGAAGAAGAAACTGGATAGAGCGACCAAACTTCCAAGTAAGCTTAAAATCCAAGCAATTCGTAACGCTGGATTCGAATAGCGAAACTCAACAGTGTGTTTTCCCGCTGGAAGAACAACGGACATAAAGTTTAAATCACTTTTGTAAATAGTGACTTCCTTGTTATCAACGAAGGCTTTCCATCCTGTATAGTGTTTTTGAAACAACGTCAATAATTGTTGCTGTTTAACAGAAGCATTTATTGTGAAATTAGCCGCGTCGTAACTGGTTAAATGAGCAGTATCCCTAACAGAATGGTGTAAATTAAACTTCTTTAATTGAGTATGATCTGTAGGTGAAAAGAACAATTGTTTCGCCGTAAACAAACTATCTTTTTTGTAGTGTTTTAGGCGTATTTCAGAAACGATGGAATCACTCAAAAGCACATTTGGATTCTTTTTTAGCTCAGAAAATAACTGCGGATATTCACTTTCAATGAATTCATAAGAAGTAAACGAAAAAGAATTAAATCCTTCCGCTGAAAACTGTTTTTGAAAGGTTGTTTGATTTTGCCAATACGGCTGACCGATGTTTGGTAAATGTCCACCTTCTTCAATTGAAATTGCCTTTTGTTCTGGAAAGCCCAATGGATATTTCGAAACATTTTCATGTGCTTCAGACGTTTTTACCTTTTCATAATAAACTGTCGCTGGAGCATTTAGTTGAGTCGAAATTATTAAATCGAGTCCTGTAAGTACAAGAAGCGATAACAAGATTTTCGAACGTTCTTTTATTTTCCAAAGCACTAACAAGAATAGGCTAAGAATAGCAATTTGAAAAATCGAGTGAAAAGCTACGGCTTGCCAAAAACTCAGTTTTTCATTGTCGTGGAAGAGATAAGCGCTAAAAAAAGAATCTAAATCGAGATAACCCTTTGTTCGAGCGATCATCACCAAAGCTAAGAACAGCATTATTGAGCTTCCTGTGATATAGATGAGTGGTTTAACTTTCCATTCATTCGATTCAAACTGTTTTTTAAGAAATACCAAAGCGGTTAAAATCGCAGCAATAATGAAGAACAAACGGAAAACACTTGGAAAACGGAATACATTCATCATTGGCACATAGTCGAACAAAAATGCGCGAATAGGCAAATATTCCCCAACAGCGGCGATCAAACTAAATAAGCCAAAATAAAACAGCACTTTAATTTCAAGTGGTTTTTTCAAGAAAATTCCTCCGATGAAAAACAGAAATGCGAACAGACCGAAATAACCATTACGCATAGAAAGATCCGAATTGAAATAATCGGAATGAATCGTAGAAGTATAAGGTAAAATAAACGTCACAAACGATTGTGGTGAAAAAGGGGAGAAGAGTGCTTGTTCTAAACTGAAATCTCCTAGGCGAGACAAATACGGACTAACTTGGTAAATTGAAATAAACAATCCAAGGCACAAAAGCACCGTGTAAACCAAGAACAGAGCGTGTCTTCCAATGAAATGCAGAACCGCTTTTTTCGTTTCATTTTTCCATGTTTTGATGAAATAAATCACGAAGAAAATCACGAAAAGATAAAACAGAATGATGGTAAATGCTGGATATCCACCTGTTACCATTAAGAATAAAAAGAAGGCTGCTTTAACGCTGTTCCAATACGATTTTTCCGTGGCTAATTTGAAATAAAACAAAATGACAAAAGGTAACCAGGCTGCACTGATGAGGTAAGGCAAGTGTTGCGCATTTCCAACAAAAAGTCCACACAACATGTAGGACATTCCAGCAAAAAGTGCGAGTTTTTTATCAAATTTCAGTTTTTTGGCAAGTAAGTAGAAACCAACGCCACCCATAAAAACGTGAAACCACATTTCAAAAGCCAACGAATAAACTGTGTAACCATTGAAATAACCAATTAACCAAACCATCGGATACCAAGCGCCACTAGATGGGTCAGCATGAATAGGATAACCCAAATCTTGGTAAGGATTCCAATAAGGCAATTGACCGTTTTGCAAGCATTCTCCAATGTGAAAACGCCATGGATAAAAGCAATCGATGGAATCAAATTTCAGCGGATGAATGTAGAAAACAACCTGAAACAAGGCAGTAATTGCCAATACGAACAATACGATGTACGGGAAATAGCTTTTCTTGATCATTGTCCCAAAAATAATACAAGCGATTGATTTCACCGCATTTTGGAGATATTTCCCTATTTTTAACCCGCTAAGTGCACGAAATGACTAAAATCAGTATTGTAATTCCAGCGTATAAATCTTCTTCAGCTTTGGGGAACAATTTGCCCTATTTGATGAATTTTATTGCTGAGAAACAATTGGATGCTGAGGTTTTGGTGGTTGATGATGGTTCTGAAGACAATGGCGCGACTGAAAAAGTGGCGCACGAAAATGCTTGTCGTTTTCTGAGTTATCCCGTAAACAAAGGAAAGGGTGGAGCAGTTCGCTTTGGTATGCAAGAAGCAACGGGCGATGTGTGTATTTTTACGGATTCTGACATTCCATTTGAAACGGATGCTATTGAAAAAATCATTTATTATTTGACCTTCAAAGAATATGACTTAGTCATTGGAGATCGAGGATTGGCGGAATCGCATTATTTCGATAAAATTTCCAATCAACGTCGTTTTGGAAGCGGATTTTTCACGTTTATTGTTGGCCGTTTTATTACAACTGGAATTTCTGACACACAATGTGGATTGAAAGGATTTAAAAAATCCGTTGCGAAAGATTTGTTTTCGGTTTCGCGCATCAATGGATTTACTTTCGACGTGGAATTGGTGTATGTTTCATTGAAACGCAATTACGACATCAAGAAGATTCCAGTAAGTTTAAGAAGCCAAGAAGGAAACAGTGTGAATGTGTTTAAACATGGATTTAAAATGGTGTTGGACTTGTTTGTCATCAAATTAAATCACTTGAAAGGATATTATA
>JBDKHH010000220.1:0-7023 GCA_039797785.1 Bacteroidota bacterium
GAATACGTTGGGTGTGGATGACAAATACGTGCGATATCTTCCGCAGACGCTCTGTATTCCATTGCTGTGACAGCTTCCATAATTAAATCCGCAGCACGTGGAGCAATCATGTGAACACCTAGAATTTCATCCGTGTTTTTGTCAGCAAGAATTTTTACTAAACCTGCAGTATCCATACTTGCACGCGCTCTTCCTAATGCTTTGATTGGGAATGAACCTACTTTGTATTCAACACCAGCAGCTTTTAATTCTTCTTCTGTTTTACCAACTGCAGCAACTTCTGGCCACGTGTAAACAACACCTGGAATTAATCCGTAATTGATATGCGGTTTTTGTCCAGCAATTTGTTCTGCAACATAAACGCCTTCTTCTTCTGCTTTATGTGCTAACATTGCTCCACGAACAACATCACCAATAGCATAAATATTCGGAACAGAAGTTTGACAATGGTCATTTACTTCTACTTGACCTTTGTTGTTTACTGTTAATCCAGCCGCTTCAAGATTCAATCCTTCAGTATATGGTTTTCTTCCAACAGCAACTAAACAGTAGTCAGCTTCGAAAGTAACTTCAACATCTTTTTTATTCAATGCCGTTAAAACAACTTTATCACCAACGTTCTCAACTTTTTGAACTTTGTGCTCAAGGTTGAATTTAAATCCTTCTTTTTTCAATACACGCGTTAGTTCTTTTCCTAAGGTTGCGTCCATTGTTGGGATAATCGTATTTGCGAATTCGATTACTTCGATTTCAGTTCCTAAACGTGCGTAAACAGAACCTAATTCTAATCCAATAACACCACCACCAATCACAAGCATTTTTTTCGGGATTTCCGTCATTTTTAATGCTTCGGTAGAAGTGATAATGCGTTTTTTATCTGGTTCCATTCCTGGGAAGAAATTTGGTTTAGAACCAGTTGCGATAATTACATTTTTAGTACTGATAGTCGTTTCAGACCCACTGTTATCTTTTACTTTGATCGTGTTTTTGTCCACGAATGAACCAACTCCAGTCAACACATCTACTTTGTTTTTGTCCATCAAGAATTTGATACCAGCACACGTTTGAGCAATAACATCACTTTTACGTTTAATCATTTGCTCAAGGTTTGCTTTCACATCCTTAACGATAATTCCATGTTCTTCGAAATTATGAATAGCGTTGTGATAATGCTCAGATGAATCCAACAATGCTTTTGAAGGAATACAACCTACATTTAAACATGTTCCGCCTAATGTGTCGTATTTTTCAATTAAGGCTGTTTTCATACCTAATTGGGCGCATCTAATTGCAGCTACATAACCACCAGGCCCAGATCCAATAATTGTAATATCGTAAGAACTCATTTTTTTTGATTTGATAGGTTACAAATGTAGGATTTCTCCTTTAAATATTGCTTCAAAAAAGTGTGAAATAAAAAAGGGTTGCCAAATTGACAACCCTTTTTTTATTGCGTTAATAGGAATTACATTTTAATGAATTTCGCTGTTTCATTTTGTTTACCAGCAATGAACTTAACAATGTAAGTACCGTTTGGTAAATCTTGAGCATCAATTGTTAAAGTTTGAGCTCCAGCTTGTACATTTCTATTTGTAATTGTTTTTACTAATCTTCCTGAGATGTTGTAAACCATTACATTCACATTTGACGTTTCAGATAAGTTGAATGTCAATGTTGTGTTATCTGTTGTTGGGTTAGGATATGTTTTCAATTTTGTTTTGAAAACTTGGTTTCCATCAGCACCTGTTTCACCAATACCTAAGTATGCAGCAGATGCCCAGATTCCACGACCATATGTTCCAACATAAATTTCACCTGGACGACGGTTTCCTTCATTCCAAGTTCTCCAAGATTGACGAACATGGAATACTGGAGTCCCTTCAAATCCTGCAGATGCATTTGACCAAGTTGCTCCTCCGTCTTCTGTAACGAATACACCTTCTGATGTACCAGCAACAATGATGTCAGAATCATCTCTATCGATAATACCATCATAACAAGCTACGTTTGGAGAAGTGATGTTTGTTAAAGAAGTAAACGTTGGTACTGCAGCAGTTGCATTTAATGAACGTTTGTTTCCTAAACTAAATCCTCCAAATAGAACTAAGTCATCTGAATTACTAGGGTTGACAGCAATACCTTCGTATGTTGTTGTCGTAATTTTTGTAGCCGATGTAGCCGTTGGTAGATTGACTAAGCCTGTTCCCCAATAGCCGGCCTTGGTTTTGAAATTCGGATCGGAGGTATAAATATCTCCTAATCCATCAATTCTCCAAACACCACTTCCTGCAGCAACGTATAAGTGATTTAAATCTTTTGAGAATTCTAAATCAACACGCATGTTACCGTTACTTCCAGAACCGAATTCACTTCCAATTCCTTTAGCAATTTTAATCCAAACTGGATCTAATACTGATAAACGAGTCGCATTTCTTGTTGCCCATAACTCACCACCATTGATGTTCACATACATTACGAACCATGATTGGTAAGGATCTTGAACTTTGATTGTATCCCAAGCAACATTGTAAGCAACAGTTTCGTTACCCATACTGAATACTTCACCTGTTACAGCATTTTGACCGAAGTAGTGATTGTAAGTACCAACACTTTGAACAACTACAGTGTCTTCACCTGTTGGGAAATCAACCAACAATGAATCTCCAATAGTTGGTGGATTTGTTTGAGACGCACTAGCGAACGGTGTCCAAGGATAATTTCCCAAATAAACAGTTTGACCATTTAATGCGTTCACACAGTTGTAATCGATAGTCGTCAATGTTGGATTGTACTGTAATGTGTCATCAAAGTACAATGCTGTAGGAGTCGTATAAGTCATTGAATCACCAGTAGCTTTACTTGGGATTTTAATAACTGAACCAGCAGCATAATCTTGAGTAGCTACAAAAAGAACAGAATCTTCAGAGTTTGTATCATAATTTTCTGCTAAAGTATAAGAAGTAACAAATGGGTGAATTGAACCTTCAGTTCCTGCAGCTGCATATGAACTTGGGAAGCTAGGTACAAAAGAACTCCATGTATAACCTTTGTCACCTGAGCGAGAAATTGAGTTATAATATACTGAAGAGAACATTACTTTAGTATTGTAGAAAGAGATTTCACAAGCAAATCCATCACCACCATTTACTTCTCTAAATTCTTTGAATGTAGATAACGTGTGGTCGTTGTAAGTTGTACCATTATCTTGAGCACCACCCATTACAGCACCTTCACGGTCGAAAGCAATACCATAATATTGCGTTACGTTGTAACCTCTGTTTGCAGGGTACCAAGTATCACCGTAGTCATCTGTAACTCCAATACCACCATCATTACCGATGTATAAACGATTTGTTTGATCCCATTTCATTTCGTGGTTATCTGCATGCGCATATTTTGGAGCATATTGAGGCAAGAACCATTCTGTTAATTTTTCGAATCCACCTGAAGGAGGATTGTTTACAGTTTGTTTCCATTTCCAAATATCAATACCACCAATTAAGATTTTTTCATTGTCTGTTGGAACAACAGTAACAATTGAATTGTATGTACCTTGATTTCTATAAATGTCTAAGTTACTAGGTGTTCCAGATGGACCAATAAATTGTGACCATGTAGCACCATCGTCATGCGAAACATTCATACCTAATAGGTTAGAACCTGTACGAACTGCATATAATGAGTACGTTCCATTCACACGAGCATGCGAAATAGAATATTCAATGCGTTGTGCACCTGATGCAACAACGTTCGATCCATTTCCTGAACGATCTGCCCACGTTGAACCACCGTCAGATGATACAAATGTTTTATTCGAACCAATTGCAGCTACAATCACTTGTCCATCTTTAGACATTTGAATTGTACTACATGCTCCTGAAGAAACAGTAACATTCGTTAAAGCAGCATCACCAAGTTTCCATTTGCGAACACCAGAGTTTGTTGCTAACCAAACATAATTATCTACATTATTTGAAGCTAACTCAGTACAGTTTGTTGTTCCTGGAATTGAAGCCCAAGTAGCACCATTATCTGTAGTGTACCAAACTCCATTTCCTGCCCATGACTCTTGATTTGATCCTGTAGCAACAAATAATGTTCCATCAGGTGTTTGTGTCATGCTCGAAATAAACGGAGAAGCTCCAGCGTTAATGTATGAATCAACTCGCTCCCATTGGTTAGCACGGTTGTTCGATACAAAAAGACCACCAGAAACACCACCAGCCCATAAATGATTAACATCATTACGGTCAACTTGAATGGCTCTTGTTCTACCACCAATGTTATCTGGACCTTGTTCAACAAACGAAATAGCTTTACTTACTGGAGCCTTTCTGATTTGTGAACGAATTAATTCCAATTTCTCTTTCGTGATTTGTTGTCCAGTTGCTTGGTCAATATATCTGGCACTTAGCCATTGTTTTGCATCTTCAGCAGATTTAGACTCTAAAGAAGGTAAATCTTTTTTAGAATACGAACCCTCAGAAGATTTGAACCCCCAAGGAGAAACCGCAAAAAACGCTGCTAATGCAACTAAACCGGCAGAACCGATGATTATTTTGTTTCGTTTCATAATGTAGTTATTTCCTATTTTGTTTTAACGCGACCGCCAAGTTAATAAATAAAAATGAAATGATTTATACTTATTTTCAAGCGTAACTTTATTTATTCTTACAAATTTAATTTATTTCAATGCCAAATTAAACTCTTTCAGCATGTTTTTTTTACAAAAGTATACAAGTCAAAAAATTAAAAAAGATGCTTTTCGGCATGATACGATGAACGAACTAAAGGACCACTTTCAACATATCTAAAGCCCATTTTCAAGCCAAGTTCACGGTATTTATCGAACCTTTCAGGAGTTACGAATTCGGCAATTGGCAAATGTTTTGGGGTAGGTTGTAAATACTGACCAATTGTCAAAATGTCAACATTTACACTTGCTAAATCCTCCATAGTTTCAATGATTTCCTCATCCGTTTCACCAAGTCCAAGCATGATCCCAGATTTTGTGCGCATTCCACCTTTTTTTAAGCGAAACAACACTTCTAAACTACGATCATATTTCGCTTGAATGCGTACCGCTTTTGTTAAACGACGAACGGTTTCCAAATTATGCGAAACAATCTCTGGAGCAGCGTCAATTAATATCTGTAAATTTTCCCAATTGCCTGCAAAATCAGGAATCAACGTTTCCATAGTCGTGCCAGGAGATTGTTGTCTGATTGCACGAACTGTTTGTGCCCAAATTTCAGCACCACCATCTTTTAAATCATCGCGATCAACAGAAGTAATTACAGCGTGTTTAACTTGCATGATTTTTACACTTTGAGCAACTTTTCCAGGCTCATAAATGTCAACTTCATCTGGACGACCTGTTTTAACAGCACAAAATCCACATGAACGCGTACAAATGTTTCCTAAAATCATAAATGTTGCAGTACCTTCTCCCCAACATTCGCCCATATTTGGACAACTTCCGCTTTCACAAATGGTATGCAATTTATGCTCATCAACTAGCGAACGAACTTTACGGTAATTCTCACCAGTCGGCAATTTTACACGCAACCATTTTGGTTTCTTAATTCTAATTTCAGAATTGTCTTTCTCAATTATTTCACTCATTTTGACACTTGTTAAGTACAAAACTATATCAACCGTAATAACACTTTAGATCCAAGTATTGTTTCGAGCGTAACGACATCTTAAAGAAAAAGCCTATTTTTACACTCGGAATTACTCTGATTCTAATTCTTGACAAAGTTACAATATTATCATCGAATTAATATGATTACCTCGGAAGTAAAGTATTTAGGAAATTTAAGAACTGCTTGTACGCACGTTCAATCAGGTACTGAAATAATTACAGATGCTCCTGTTGATAATAAGGGTCGAGGAGAAGCTTTTTCTCCAACTGATTTGGTAGCAACGGCTTATGCATCTTGTATGATTACGATTATGGGTATTTTTTGCAATGAACATGCTATTAACTTTGATCATGCAGAAGCAAAAGTTCAAAAAATTATGGGCACCGCTCCACGAAGAATTGAGCGTATTGTAATTGAATTAGATTTAACAGGAAACAAGTGGTCAGATGAGACTGCTGAACGTGTTTTAAGAGCTGGAAAAGCTTGTCCTGTAGCAAAAACACTTGGAGACAACGTTGCAGTTGACTTCACTTTTAATTATTAAACAAGTAGAATGGAACCAAGAAAATTTGAACGTAAAAAATCAGCTGAAGATTTGATTTTTGGTGTTCGTGCCGTGATTGAGGCAATAAAAGCAGAACGTGAAATCAATAAAATTCTTATTCAAAAAGGCATGAATAAAGAATTGTTTACTGAGTTGAAGGAAGCGTTGGCCGGTAAAAACTTTCAATTGCAATTTGTTCCTTCTCAAAAGTTAGACTTTTTGACAGAGGGAAATCACCAAGGTGTTATTGCAATGGTTTCTCCTATTGAATATAAAGAAATTGAGCCTTTGGTTGAAGAAATGTTAGAACGTGGTGAAAAACCGTTGGTTCTTGTTTTGGATCGCATTACAGACGTTCGAAATTTTGGGGCTATTGCACGAACAGCTGAATGCCAAGGTGTGGATGCGATATTGATTCCTTCAAAAGGATCTGCTTTGGTAACTCCCGATGCAATTAAAACATCTGCGGGTGCACTGAATCGAATTCCAGTATGTAAAACAAATAGCCTGAAAGAATCATTGTTCTATTTGCAACAATGTGGCATGCGTATCATCGCATGTACGGAAAAAGCAGCTGTTTCCTTGCATGAAATTAATATGCGTGGTCCAGTTTGTATTATCTTAGGTTCTGAAGAGGATGGAATTACGTCAGATTTGTTAAATCTTTCTGATGTAAGAGCACGCATTCCTATGCGAGGTGAAATCGCTTCATTGAACGTTGGTGTTGCTGCAGGAATGATACTTTACGAAAAAACACGCCAAGAATTACGCGGTTAACATGCGTTTACTCAAGAAACATTGGGTTTTTGTTTCCTTGCTATTGCTGGGACT
>JBDKHH010000221.1:0-14832 GCA_039797785.1 Bacteroidota bacterium
TAAGTCATTACGTCTAATGGATTAGAAACGATAATGATTACAGCGTTTGGAGAATATTTAATTACATTTTCAGTAACAGTTTTAACGATACCAGCGTTCGTAGCGATTAAGTCGTCACGAGACATTCCTGGTTTACGTGGAAGACCTGAAGTAATAACAACTACATCAGAATCAGCTGTTTTTGAATAATCGTTTGTTGAACCGATTGTACGAGAATCGTATAAACCAATTGGCGCTGATTCCCAAATATCCAATGCTTTACCTTCAGCAAAACCTTCTTTAATATCCAATAAAACGATTTCATTGGCAATTTCTCTGTGAGCTAATACATCAGCACAAGTTGCACCAACATTTCCAGCTCCGACTACTGTTACTTTCATTGTTTATTTTTTTGTTTTTGTAATCAAAATTAATCGACAACGAAATTAATACTAATTGCCAAATATTTCTGTTATTTTGTGCGTAAAATTGGTCGATTGTCAATAAATAATTTTTAAAAGGCAACCGAGAAAACCAATATGCGTCTAACCAATGATAAGAATGTGGAGAACAAGGACAAATTAAAAGAGATTATTGAGGGCTGCTTGCGTAACGAACGACGCTCGCAAGAAGAACTTTTTAAACTTTTTTACGGGAAAATGTTACCTGTTTGTATGCGATACATGCCGGACAGAGACAGCGCCCAAGAGGTTCTTCAAGAAGGATTTATTAAGGTCTTTGAAAAGTTAGGAGCATTTGATTATAAGGGTTCTTTTGAAGGTTGGATTCGTCGAATTATTGCAAACACAGCAATTGACGCCATTCGAAAATCAAAAAAAGATCCTTATTTGACGGATAACGATAACGACTTTAAACTAGGAGCTTCCGACCCAATGGTGGAACGTGAAGATCTAGAGTTTACAGATTTGAAAGCTGAAATAGCAATGGAAGCAATTCAAAAGTTATCTCCCGCCTATCGTGCTGTTTTTAATTTATTCGTACTAGAAGATTATTCGCACAAAGAAATTGCGGAACTTCTCGGAATAAGTGAAGGAACCTCGAAATCAAACCTGGCCAAAGCAAAAATGAATTTGCAAAAAATATTGAGTGAAAAATTCATGAACATAGAATAACATGAAAGATAATTTTGAAAACAACATCAAGGAAAGTCTGAACGGTTTCGAAGTGCCGTACGACGCTGCTGCATGGTCTGCCATGAGCAAGCGCTTGGATCAGACAATGCCAACTTCTGGCGGTTCCAACCTTAAATGGTATTTGGGCGGTGCAGCAACTGTTGCTGTAATCGTTACAACTGTTTTATTATGGCCATCTGCGGATGTTGAGAAATCACAACACATTACTTCTACTTCAACTGAAAAAGTTAAAGAGACTGAAGATCAAGTTCATACTTCGAAAGGAACTTCATCGCACACAATTGTTCAAGATGCTTCTATAACTGAAGCTCCTGTAAAAAACACTACTAACGGAACAAGTAATCCTGTTTCATTTGATCCTGCGCCAAACATTTTTGATAATCCTATGGATTATATTAAAGTGAAGGATAACACTATCATGAAGGAAGACGAGCCAGCTAATTCGATTTTCGACCCGATAATTGAAATGGTTGCGCCAAGTGTTCCAAGTGTTGCGAATATCTGTTTGAACGAAACAACAACAATTAATAATACAAACAAGCAAGAATTAACAGTTGTAGGCCCTAATGGAATTACAACAATTAAAGGAAATTCATCACTTCAATTTACACCTGATTCAGAAGGAATTTACAATCTTGGTTTCATGGTAAATGGCATCTTCAATTCGAAAGAATCATTTGTTGTAAAACCATTACCGAAAGCTGATTTCACGATTGATGAAACGTATAACTACGAAAATGGTGTTCCTTCAATGAATCTTTCAACGAATTCACAAGGCGTTGCACATACGTGGGCTTTTGAAGGTCAAAACGGAACAACTTCTGGAACAGAAACGAAAGCACACTTCTTCTACAAAGGTGAATACGATATTACATTGACAGTTACAGGTTCAAATTCGTGTAAAATAACTGCTACGAAATCTGTTCAAATTGACGAAACATATAACTTGCTTGCTGTAAATGGATTTGATCCAATGTCAAGTGACAATCGAATTAACAGTTTTATTCCAAGAGGTTTGGTTGAACGTTCAGCAGATTTCAGAATGATCATCATCGATCCAACTGACGGTGCAATTATTTTCGAAACCTCAGATGTTTCAAACCCTTGGAGAGGACTTGATAAACGAAATGGTCAAATGGTAAGTGCAAACAAAGCTTACATTTGGAAAGTTACCCTAAACAACCCTTTAAAGGGAGAAAATCCTGAATATAAAGGTACAATTGTACGACTATAACTTATTAGTTAAAATCGTATCTCTATCAATCTAGAAAAATAAAAGGGTAGGCAACTTTAAATTCATTGCGAAGTTGTTCTACCTTTTTTTTATGCATTAATGTTTCTTGACTTTCGGGATGCAAACTTTTATGTGAAAGCGCCAATTTCAAGGATTTAACCTTTTTGCAAAGGTCTAGTGTTTCATTCGAACAAAAACTTTCAATAAATCGATTCCAAACATAATCAATCGCTTCATCGTTTGGATGCACGCGGTCTTGTTTGAAAAAACGGTAATCACGTAATTCATCCATCACGATTTCGTACGAAGGAAAATAAATCGCTTTCGAATTTTCTTGTAAACGTCGCACCGATTCAATTAAAACGGCTTTACTTTGATTGTTCTCAACAAAACCATCTTTCACATGACGAACAGGGCTTACCGTAAAACAAACTGTCAAATTTGGATTCAAGACGTTTAATTTTTCAAGAATTAGATTCCAAACATCCGTAATTTCATCTGAAGAAGTCAAGCTTTTTACAAATTGTTGACTTGGTAATTTATGGCAATTCGCTACAAGAACTTGCGATTCGATATGTTGATATCCCCAAGCAGTTCCAAATGTTACAAATAAATGAGAAGCAGTTTTAAGTTGTTCAAGCCAATTGTTGCGTAACTCAGTCAATCTATCTGCTAAATCATTTTGTGAAGTAGCATAAACTGTAGTACTAGCATCCAAGGTAAAAAAGATGTCTTCTCGCTGAAAAATAAACTCTTCAGATTTCTTTTCTGTCAAACAATCTACTAAAAAACGCCCTAAGGCCAGAGGATGAAAAACAGTACCAAAAGGATTGGAATCCACTTGAAAACCATTGAATTTTGCTTTAGCCGCAATTTCATCTGAGAAACAGCTTCCTAAAAACAAAATGGGTTCTTTGTGATTTATTTTATGCTCCTGAGTTGGAACTGAAAATGATAGATGAAATTGACTCACGACTAATTCATTAATGCTTTTGCATTCTCAATTGCCGCATCCGTAATTAATTCACCACTCATTAAACGTGCAATCTCTTCAATGCGCTCTTGTTCGTTCAACACAGCAACACGTGTTGTTGTGCGATTATTGATAATTTCCTTTTCAACTCTAAAGTGATGCGCTGCTTTCGCTGCAACCTGAGGTAAATGCGAAATGGCAAACAATTGAAAATGATCACCCATCTTTTGTAATAATGCACCAATTTTCTGCGCCACATCACCCGAAACACCTGTATCAATCTCATCAAACAAAACCGTTGGTAATAAGCGTTTTTCTGAAATTAATTTTTGTAAAGCAAGCATCACACGCGCCAATTCTCCCCCACTCGCTGCTTTTTCAATCGGAACCGTTTCAATTCCTAAATTGGCTGAGAAATTCAGTACAATATCTGTACAACCGTTAGAATTCAATTCATCGCGTTCTGTAAGTTTGAAATCCAATTTAGTATTTGGCAACTTCAACTCGACCAAAATAGCTTGAATTGACTTAGAAATCGGTTCAATCGCTTTCAAACGAGCTGCATGTAATTTTTTCGCTGCCGTTTCAACTGCAACTTTCTCTTTCGAAAAGTTTTGTGTCAATCGTTCAATTTCTGACTGTAAATCAGTCGTTCCGACAACAGAAGATTCCAATTGATTTTTAAATTCTAACAAAGCAGCTTGATCCAACAAATTATGTTTTTTCAAAGCATGATTGTAGCGATTTAAAACGGATGTCAATTCAACAAGTTTCGCTGGATCTATTTCAATTTGCCCAGAAAAACGTTGAGCGTCAGCTGCAATGTCAGCCAATTCAATCATTGACGATTGAATACGCGAAGCCAATTCATCCACATCTTTGTCAACACCTTTAATTTTATCGAGGCTAGCTTTCACAATTCTCAAACGATCCAACACTTGGTTTTCACCTTCAACAACAGCTTCAATAGCTTGTAAGGCCGATAAAATTCCTTCACTATTTTCAGATTTCAACAATTCACCTTCTAACGAATTAAAATCTGTTCGTTCAAGATTTAATTCTTCGAGTTCTTTCAGTTGAAATGCGTTATAATCTTGTTGTTGTAATGCAGTACTTAATTGTTCATTCAATCGTTTCAATTCACTCGAAAGTGTCGAAAGCGATTTATAGTTTTTTGCAAACGATTCAGCTTCACCTTTTAAATCTCCAAGTGTATCAACAATTTCTAATTGATACGTTCTACTTTTCAATTCTAAGGTATTGTATTGTGAATGGATATTTACAAGTGAACCAGTTAATTCCTTTAAGACATTCAAAGAAACCGGAGTGTCGTTAATGAATGCTCGTGATTTTCCCGACGTATTTATTTCTCTTCGGATAACGGTCAATTCTTCAAAATCCAAATCATTCTCCTTGAAGTAATCATTCAATTGAAATCCGTTTAACGAAAATTCAGCTTCAACAATCGCTTTATCGGATGAAGGACCAATTACAGAAAAGTCTGCGCGTTCGCCTAGAATTAAATTTAAAGCAGCCAATAAGATTGATTTTCCTGAACCAGTTTCTCCTGTAATTACAGAATAACCAGCATTGAAATTCAATTCAATTTGATCAATTAAAGCAAAGTTTTGAATTCGTAAGGTGCGGAGCATTAATTTAGAATTTCTTGATATTTCGATGCGTTTGCAGGATCCAAACGTTTCAACAAACTGACGATTTCATTTTTATCTTTTACATCGGCATCTGCATACAGATTTTTTAATTCAACCTGTTTCGCTTGAACAAAATTGAGCAGGTTAATTGAATTAGGACGTGTTGCAACCACTTTATTCAATTTTGTCAATGCATCAAAAATCGCTTTTCTACCAGCCAATTTATCATCGTACAATTTATCAATCCCGTTTCTATGATATTCATAATTGCATTCACGCAATGGCTCAAACAATTGATGTAAAACATTATCTACCAAATAAAAACGATTTCTTTTTCCTGATTCGTTTGATTTCCAGCCTGAAGCACCAGAACCTTGTGCATTTGATACGATTGATTGTGCTTCATTGAAATAAGGAGTTCCTCCTTTCAACGAAAAACTATCATAGTCCATTCCAATAATGAAATACGCGTAAAATGCCAAAACTGAAGTTAAATTGTCACGAAATTGATTCGGAGCATAAATTAAAACTGAATTTCGAGAATATGAAAATGTGATGTCATCATCTTGAAAATTAAAAACAGTTGTATTGTACGATGAATTAAATGATGGTCGTGACGATTGAATTTGCATTGAACCTGAATACGTTCCCGGCGACGGAATAGAATTGATCTGCAATTGAATATTACAGTTGATGCGTTCTTCCACTTTAAACTTATCTTTTGTCCATTGCGTAGTGTTCATCATATCGTAAATCGTTTGTTTCAATTGGTCAAAAATCTCTTTTTCAACTGAAGTAACTTCCAAACGTGCATCCGTGATAATAGTCACTTGACAATTTAATTCCTGTGCTTTCGCGTTCAACAAGCACAATACAATACACAAACCAGCTACTAATGATTTCATTTACGGTAATTTATCAAATATTCTACAATGTCTTTTGCCACTTCTGACTTAGACTTTAACTCAAAACTAGTGAATTTATTGTGATTGTCCAAGATGCTAATTTTGTTCGTGTCACCAGCGAACCCAGCACCTCTATCTTCCAAAGTATTCATAACAATAAGATCTAGATTTTTTCGCTCTAATTTGCTTTTTGCATTTACGAAAACATCGTTCGTTTCAAGCGCAAATCCAACCAACAGCTGTTGTTCTGTTTTATTTGATCCAGCCCAAGCCAGAATATCAGGATTTTTAACTAACTCAATTGTTAAATCGTCTTCTGTTTTCTTAATTTTTTGAATTGCTGAATGTTTTGGACGATAATCTGCAACTGCTGCAGAGAAAATACCGACATCCATTTTTGCCCATTTATCTTGAACAGAATGCAACATTTCTTCTGCCGTTTTAATACTAGTAAACTTCATATTCGGATGTTTCAAACTCAATTTCGTTGGACCACAAACCAATTCAACGTGTGCACCTTGTGCTAATAACTCTTCTGCAATAGCGAAACCCATTTTACCTGAAGAATGATTTCCAATAAAACGCACAGGATCAATTGCTTCATACGTTGGACCAGCTGTTACCAAAACCTTTTTACCAACCAATGATTGAGTGATTGAAGTTGTATGATTGGCGAAAAAATTCTCAATTGCACTTGCAATCGTTTCAGGTTCAGCCATTCGTCCTTCTCCCACCAATCCACTTGCTAATTCGCCCGACTCAGCAGGTATAATTCCAACGCCATCTTTTTGAAGTTGCTCCAAATTTCGTTTGGCACTTGGATGTGCATACATGTCCAAATCCATTGCTGGTGCAATCAATGTCGGACATTTCATCGATAAATAGGAAGCTAATAAAAGATTGTCACAGCTACCAGTTGCCATTTTAGCTAAGGAATTTGCTGTTAATGGAGCAACAACAAATAAATCTGCCCATAAACCATATTCAACATGGTTTGTCCATACACCTGTCTTTTTATCCCAGAATTCAATTCCAACAGGATTTTCGGACAAGGTTGCGAGAACTAGCGGGCTTATAAAATCAGAAGAGGCAGGAGTCATTATACATTTGACTTCTGCCCCTTTTTTCTTCAATATTCTGACAAGGAATGCGATTTTGTAAGCCGCAATACCTCCTGTAATTCCAAGAAGGATGCGTTTTCCGTGCATAACTTATTTTTCTTCTGGCATTCTAACGTAGATTTTATCTTCTAACAATTCTTGCATTGCCATAGCAACTGGCTTCGGCAATTTTTCATAGAATTTAGAAATCTCAATCTGCTCACGATTTTCAAAAATCTCTTCTAAATTATCTGTAGAAGAAGCAAATTCTTGCAATTTTTGTGTCAACTCTTCTTTTAATTCAACACTGATCTGATTTGATCTTTTCGCCATAGCAACAATTGACTCGTAAATATTACCAGTCTCTTTTTCCATTTTGATTGTGTCGCGTGTAATTGTTGAACGCTCTGCAGTACTATTTTTAAAATTCATTGTTATTTTTTTACCTGAGTACATAAAACTTCGAAATCCTTTTGCATTTCATCGTGAATATTATCTGCTTCACGTTTATATTGCGAATTTGGGAATTCCGTTACAAAAGTACGATATCTTTCAATAGTTTGTTCAATTCTCTCACATTTTTTATCCTCAACACTGTTCTGAGTCAATAATTGTGAGTTTTTAACCAATATAAAAGATACTTCCTCTTTAAATGTTGAACGTGGAAAATCATCTAAAAATGTCATGGCACTCATTACAGCAGCGCGATAATTTTCTGTTTTCGCATATTGTTTGACTCCATGATAATCTTTCGACTCCAATTTAAATCGCAATTTATCCATGATGTGATTGCATGAATCAATCAATTCAGAATTTGGATAGGTATCAATAAATTGTTGTAGATTATTAATTGCCACTTCTGTTTCTGTCTGATCCAATGATTCTTCTGGTGAATTCTTCACAGAACACATTGCAGATAAAAACATTGCCTCCTGAGCTTTTGGACTAAATGGAAAGCGTTGTGTAAATGCTCCCATGTAATAACCAGCCATGTAATAATCTTCTTCTTCGAAATATGCTTTACCGATTCTGAAATAGGACAATTCACCCTCTCCTGTTTTAGGCATTCGCTGATAAATCTGTTCGTACAATGTTATTGATCGTAAGAATTGACCTTTATCAAATAAGGCATTTGCTGATTCGAACTTTTTACCGTAATCATCACCTTTCACAACTTTATTGTAATCAGAACAAGAAGTTACGCCTGCGATAAGAACTAGAACTAGAAAAACTTTTTTTACTGCTGTCATTGGTAACAAATGTAAAACAAAAAGCGGAAGTAACGTGTGTGAAAGATTGTTAAATACTTATTTCACGCGTAAACTTCTACCGATTTGTAAGGTGGTTGTTGGTCGAATATTGTTTAATTGACAAATTTTTGAAATTGTGGTATTGTTTCTTGCCGCTATTTCTGACAACGTATCTCCAGATTTCACCTTGTAATATTTACGTTGCGCTGGTTGTATTTGCGGAACAGGTGTTTCCTCCTTGTGAATTTCTCCTGGCTCATCTAAGGTATCCGTTGGTTTTGCTCCGGGACGGAACAAACTTTTGTGAATGAACAAATTCTCGTCTTTTACCTCGCGTTTTGTGAAATCGATAATCTCTTCTGGATTTATAGAGGCATCATAAAATCGAACTTCGAAATGCAAATGGGCACCATATGATCTTCCAGTATTACCACCTAAACCAATAACGTCACCTGCTTTTACATCTTGATTTGGAACAACCAAAATTTTACTCAAATGGGCATAAAACGTTTCTAATCCATTGTAGTGACGAACAATCACAAGATTTCCGAAACCTCCATCATTGTATTTCGCATATCTGATTTTTCCAGACCAAACAGATCGAACTGTATCACCTGTATTCAAATCGACATCAATTCCACTGTGATGACGCCCATTCCTGTAACCGTAGCGAGATGTTACAATTCCATCAACCGGAAAGACAAATTCACTATGAACTTCTTCTAAAACGCACAACCAAATGGTATCTTTCAATTTTGTCAAATCATTTTGACGTCCTGAAGAATAACATACATTATTGTTCCAAGATTGAACGAAATTGAAGTTCGTATCCTCGGAAAGCATTTTATGAAGTCTTGGATTGAGAATTCCATTGAATCCAATGTCTTTTACATAAGCCCATGTGCGGTTGGCGTAAATCACCATTTTACCGTTATCTGTTTCAATCGTATCCAATACCTGCTGTGCATGTAAACTACTGAAAGACAATAAGAACAAGAAGATGGAGATTACTTTTTGCATGATTCAATGTTTAGTAAACAAATCAAATTTGCTTACCGATTTTCTAATTTTACTGTGCAAATATAGTAAAAAGCCCTAAATTTTAGAAACATCCATTACAAGTACGTTGTAAAAGACATCTTCTCCCGGTTTTACAAAATCAAGGTAACCCGCCGTTCCATAAGCCTCAGAGGATGGAACAAGAATAAACATACGGTCCGACTTTTTAGCATTTATTAACGCATTTCTAAGTCCTGGAACCAATCCATGATCCGTCAATTTATATTGAAACGGTTGATTATTTCTGTAGGTATTCACAAACATTGCTGTAGTAGAAGTACTTGCCATTGCATGAAACTCCATTTTACATTTCTCGTTGAATTTCAACTTATTATGAGTATTCTCTTCAAGTAACCAAACTTTTGTTCCAGCAACAACGCGCGTCGGTTTTTTATTTTCTATAATTCTAATAATCAAAAAATTATCTGCGTTTCTTGGAATCAACCCTTCAATTCCTTTTTCACCTCGTGCCAATGGACTTGGAATAAGAATCTTCGCGAAGTCTCCAACCTTTAACTCTTTTAGAGCAATATCCCACCCTTCCGTTTGCATTCCAAAACCAACCAAAAAAGGAATTGCTGTTCGATGAATCAGATGATTTCCGTCAACGACTTTGCCATCTTTCAACTTCACCTTGAAATCGATCATCACAAGATCTCCCGTTGCTACATTTGCCCCTGTTCCTTTTTCAAACCATTCAATCTTAATTCCATTACTGAATTTTTTTTGATCGATAACAGTATATTCACCGTCCAAAATATTGGAATCCTTCGACGTTGGTTCGATTTTACTAACAACTTTATCATTCTTCTTTACACCAGATGTGTCACATGATGCAATTAAAAAACCTAGTACTAAGCAAGTTAAAATATATTTCATATTCGTTTTTATACTAATTAATTGAATGATAAACAATTGACTTTATTTTACGATTAATCCAATCAGCTTAATGTCTACAACCAAGGTAGATAGAGGTGGAATTTTATCCATATCACCAATAAGTCCATGTGCTAAATGACTTGGGATAATTAATTTGGCACAATCACCCAATTTCAATTTTTTTATTCCTTCTTGAATTCCAGTTTCAATATCACTCTTATCGATAACAAACTCTTCATATTCATCCGACTTCGTGCTGTAACATTCAGTGCCATCAAGCAAAGTGATATTCATTTCTACTTGTGCAATATCGCCGACTTGTGCCGTCGTTTCACCAGTGCCAGATTTATAAATATAATACTGTAAACCTGAACCTGTTTTGGTCATTTCCCACGAAGTATGTTGTTCCAAAAATAGTTTGATATTGATATCTTCTTCAATCGCCAATTCTTTATTGAACTTGGTTGACTTTTCCTGGTCCCATTCAATTTTCGGCATTTCTTTTTTTTCTTCACCGCAAGCAGCAAGAATTAAAAGCAAAATAAAAACACTTAATTTATTCATTTAAAATACGTTGGTATCAATGACTTAAACTTATTAATTGTATTTTCAAGTGAATCGAAGCTAATTCCTCCAGCAGCATATTTGTGTCCTCCACCTTCGAAATGATCATTCGCCAATTCGTTCACATAATAATCTCCTTTTGAACGGAAAGAAATTTTGACTGCGCCATCTTTTTCCGCAAAAAACGCTGCCACCTTGATACTATCTACTGATAAAGCAACATTTACCAATCCTTCCGTATCACCTTTCTGGTAGTGAAAACGATTTAATTCATCTTCGGTTACAGAAATTAATGCAACCGGATAGTTTTCAATTAGTTCCAATTTCTCACTTAAAGCATAACCTCTTAATTGCAAACGATCTACCGTATTTGTATCGTACACTTTTTCATGAATTTCAAAGTGTTTGATTCCAGTTCGAATCAATTCAGCTAAGATTTCATGTGTGCGCGCTTGAACAGACGGGAAACGGAATGAACCTGTATCCGTCATGATTCCTAAATAAATTGGAACGCCAATGTGTTCATTCAACAATCCTTTATTCCCGGATTGATCAATTAATTCATAAATCAACTGTGATGTAGAACAAACGCTCGTTTCAGAAACAATGATTGCACAAAAATCTGCAGGATGCATGTGATGATCAATCATGATTTTCTTCGCACTTGCTTGTTCCAACAAGGGTTGCATATCTTTTCCAACGCGATCAGCAGAATTGTAATCCAAACAGAATATCAAATCGGCATCGTGCATTTTTTGAATTACCTCATCTTGTTGTTCTTCAAACGACAAAATATCCAAGGCACCTTCTACCCAAAGTAAAAAGTTTGGCGCTTTATCGGGATGACAAACCACTGATGTTTTTCCAAGAGCCTGAATAAAATGATACAAGGCCAAGGAACTCCCAATTGAATCACCGTCGGGCGATTTATGTGAAGTAATAACAATGTTTTTCGCTTCTTGTATTGCTTCAACAATTGCTTTATAGGTATTCATTTGGGGATCAGTCGTCAAGTTTTCTATGTATTAATTGGCTGTTAATTTCTTTGTTTCAGCTGTAATTCTAGCTCTCAAGCCATCTGAAACTGGCATTAAAGGTAAACGCATCGTTTCATCCATGATTCCACGAACTGACAATGCAACTTTTACCCCACCAGGATTTCCTTCTTCGAAGAACATTTTTGTAATTGGTAACAAATCATAATGCTCTTTACGCGCTGTTGCTAAATCTTCAGCTTGAGAAGCATGAACCATTTTACTAAATTTCTCTGGTAAGGCATTCGCAACTACAGAAATAACTCCATCAGCACCAGCTGCAATTAACGGCATTGTAATCGCATCGTCACCACTCAGAATTCCAAATCCTTCTGGTCGTAAACGAATCAATTCCATGATTTGCTCCATATTTCCAGAAGCTTCTTTCATTGCAACGACATTGCTAATTTTCGCTAATTCTAACGTTGTTTCAGCAAGCATATTTGAACCTGTTCTTCCTGGAACATTGTACAAGATGATTGGCAAATGAGTGCATGTTGAAATGTATTTAAAATGCTCAAGAATTCCTTTTTGCGTTGGTTTGTTGTAATATGGAGAAACAGATAAAATTCCATCAACGCCTGAAGGTACTTTTTTCAAGGTTTCACCAACAGCAATCGTATTATTTCCACCAACCCCATAAACAATCTTCAAACGACCTTTATTCTCGTCAATTACAGTTTCAAGCAATTGCATTTTCTCTTCTTGACTCAAGGTTGGTGATTCTCCAGTTGTTCCTTGAACGACTAAAAAATCTGTTCCACCTTCAATTTGAAGACGCACTAATTTTCGAACTGCCTCAAAATTGATTGAGAAATCTGCATTGAATGGAGTGACCAAAGCTACTCCAGAACCTGTAAATGGATTGTTCATACTGACAATTTTAATGTTGGTACATTTTTAACAGTACAAAAATACGCTTTTAAGCATGGTAAGATGCAGTGTCAATAGAGATTTATTGACATTCAAACATGAATAACAGTAATCGTTAAAATTCGAGGCGAATATTTACCCTAACAACTGAACAAACTCATCTTCACTCAGAATCGTAATTCCTAAATCACTTGCTTTTTTCAATTTGGCTGGCCCCATATTTTCTCCTGCAACAACGAAATCTGTTTTACTCGAAATAGATGAAACATTCTTCCCTCCGTTCGACTCAATCACTTCTTTGATTTCATCACGCGAGAAAGACGTAAAGACACCTGAAACAACAAATGCTTTTCCTTCTAATTTATTCGAAGCACCTTCCTTTTCAACGATTTCAAATTGCAATCCTGCTGCGCGTAAACGTTCAATTAAAATCAAATGTTCTTCATTCAGAAAATACTGTTGAACCGAAATGGCGATCTTCTCTCCTATTTCTTCCACATTCACTAAATCGTCAAACGAAGCAGCTTTCAAGGCATCAATGTTCTTGAAATGTTTTGCAAGTTTTTTAGCAACAGTTTCACCAACGAAGCGAATTCCAATGGCAAATAACACACGCTCAAAAGGAACATTCGTTGAAGCTTTTAAGCCAAGCAATAAGTTATTCGCTGATTTATCTGCCATACGCTCCAAGTTCACCACTTGATCGAACGTTAAATCATACAAATCCGCTTGATTGCGCACCAAACCTTTATCGTACAATACATCAATCGTTTCTGCTCCTAAACCATCAACATTTAGCGCTTTTCGACTAATGAAATGCTCGAGTTTTCCTTTCATTTGAGTTGGACACGCATCTTCATTCGGACAGTAATGATTTGCCTCCCCTTCTTTTCTCACTAAAGCCGTTTGGCATTCAGGACAACTTTCAATGTAATGAATTTTAGTTGCTGAAGCATCACGCTTATCCAAATTGACTCCAACAATTTTCGGAATGATTTCTCCTCCTTTTTCAACATAGACAAAATCACCATCATGCAAATCCAGTTTTTCGATTTGATCCGAATTGTGCAATGAAGCACGTTTTACAGTTGTTCCACCTAACTGAACTGGCGTTAAATTGGCTACAGGAGTAATTGAACCCGTTCTACCAACTTGATAAGTCACTTCAATCAATTTTGTTTCAACGCGTTCGGCTTTAAATTTATACGCAATTGCCCAACGTGGAGATTTTGCTGTAAATCCTAGTTTACGTTGTTGCTCGTAATCATTCACTTTGATCACAACACCATCAATTTCAAATGGCAAATTGTGGCGCTCCTTATCCCAATAATGAATGAATTGCATGATTCCTTCAATTGAATTGGTTTTCTGAATGAATCGCTGCTGCGTTTGCGGAACTTTGAATCCCCACGAACTAGCAGTTTCTACCGCTTCATAATGTCCTGGTAAATTAAGTTCGTTTCCGTAAACACCATATAAGTATGAATCCAAGCCACGTTCTGCGACTACTTTTGAATCTTGCATTTTCAATGTTCCAGAAGCCGTGTTTCTAGGATTTGCAAATAACGCTTCTCCATTTTCCTCACGCTCTTCATTTAACTTTTGAAAACTCTTTAGTGGCATAAAGATTTCACCTCGTATTTCGAAATCGTTTGGGAATTTTCCTTTAAGTTTCAATGGAATAGTTCGAATCGTTTTCACGTTGGCCGTTACATCTTCACCTTGTGTTCCATCTCCTCGTGTAACCGCTCTTGTCAATACGCCATTTTCATAACGAATACCAATGGCAACACCATCGTATTTTAATTCACAAACGTATTCCAATTCACCTTCCGCCAATTTCTTTAGGCGCGTTTCCCATTCTTCAATTTCTTCTTCTGAATACGTATTGGAAAGTGAAAGCATAGGAAAACGATGCACCACCGTTTCAAACTTTTTGGTGATATCACCTCCTACTCGTTTTGTTGGACTGTAATCAAATGCAAACTCAGGAAATTGTTTTTCCAAGTCTTGCAAGCGATTCAACAATTGATCAAAATCGTAATCCGAAATTTCCGGGTTACTTTCGACATAATACAAGTGATTATGGTGATTGATTTCTTCTGATAACTTCAGAATTTCTTCTTTAGCGTCCAATTTATTCATGACGTGAAAATAAGTTGAAATAAGTTAATTG